>NZ_KV809125.1:0-61986 GCF_001812455.1 Corynebacterium sp. HMSC076C10 | reverse complement strand
ATAAACTTGCACAGTTTCACATTTGCAGCCCGTATTCACGCGTGCAGCCGGTAATTTATGGGGCCTGACCAGTTACTATCTTGAGAATCACAGACACTTTTTGTCTATATACCCGGTTTCTAGGGAGCTCCTTAGGAGAAAGCTTTCTACAGGAAGTTCTCGTTGAAACTAGGGTCCACCTCAACCGGGTCAATGCCCAGATATACCGCTACCAGGCGGGTCAGTACATATTGCAGCATCTGGTCCAGTTCCACTCGGCCCGAGACACGGCGCTCAATGGGGCGGCGGAACACTACTACGCAGGGGCGGGTGGGGTTGCCTACGCGGTCAATGCCAGCGGGGATAAGCCGTCCCAGCGGTACAGGTCCGTCAGCGACAATCTCTTCCGGGAAATACATGTCCGGGCGCAACTGCATGCGAGGAATCGTGTCGATGGCGATGTCCAGGTGTGACAGTTGCCGGGACCAGCGCTGATCCAATGGGGCGTAGGCGTCAATAACCGCCTGGTCAAAAGCTTCTGAACGGCTCTTCCAGCGGGGTACCTCCGGCGGCAACAGAGGACCCCGAGGTCCGCGACCGCGTCGCAGTGAGCGTCGCAAAGAGCGCGGAGTATAAGCCGATGAATTCATATTTGTTGAGCTTAATCGGTCGGATCGTCAACGTGGGTGAGGCCAGCTTCCGGCCATGTCGCAGGTTTACTGGGTAAGGCTGGGGTGCCCCGGGGGAGCGTCGGAAAGCGAAAAACGCCCGAGTGGGAGAAAAACTATCGAAACTTAAAGTTAGGGTCTAGACTTTGATGCCGTGAGTGTTTTTAGACGTTGTTGCCGGCCCGGCTGTGGCAAACCTGCCGTAGCTACGTTGACGTATGCCTACGCGGAGTCGACGGCTGTGGTGGGTCCGCTCGCCGCCGCGTCCGAACCGCATAGCTGGGATCTCTGTGAGAAGCACGCGCGTTCCATCACCGCACCGCTGGGGTGGGAGCTCGTGCGTTACGACGTGCCGACGCCCGCCCAGGACGATGATGATTTGACCGCACTGGCCGAAGCCGTCCGTGAGGCTGGCCGCAACGCGACTGGCCTGGTGCTGCGGGATGAGGTCGACAACCGTCCTCAGACCTACAAGATTGATTCCAGTCGTCACCCGTCGACGCGGAAATCCGCGCGCGGTCACCTGCATGTAGTTCGCGATCCGGAGGATTCGGACGACTAACGGGCCGGGCGCCGTGCCCCAGCTCATGCCATCTTGCCGCGGCATTTCTTTGTGAGAGCCTCTCTGTGGCTAGTATCATTTTCACAAAACTGATACTTACCCAGAGAGGTTTTTCGTGGGCACTTACAATCGTTCCGATTTGGATGCCGTCATCAAGGCCTATGACGTGCGCGGTGTTGTCGGTGAGGGCATCGACGCGGACCTTGTCGGAGCCATCGGCGCCGCCTTCGGACACATCATGCGTTCAGAGGGCGCAACACGTGCCGTAGTTGGCCACGATATGCGTGAGTCCTCACCGGAGTTGGCGGCTAGTTTCGCCGATGGCGCGGCTGCACAGGGGCTCAACGTCACCCTGCTCGGCCTGACCTCTACGGACGAGCTGTATTTCGCCTCCGGAGTAAAGGAATGCCCGGGCGCGATGTTCACTGCCAGCCACAACCCGGCTGAATACAACGGCATCAAGATGTGCCGTTCGCTGGCCCGCCCGATCGGGCAGGAGACAGGGCTTGCTCAGATTAAGGATCTGCTTGTCGACGGAATCCCGGAGTACACCGGCACTCCGGGCGAAATTGATCACGAGGATGTTCTGCAGGATTACGCGGCGTTCCTCCATGGGCTGGTCGACATCCGCTCTGGCCGTCGCCTGAAGATCGCAGTCGATGCCGGTAACGGTATGGGAGGACTGACAGTCCCGGCAGTGCTCGGAGAAGACATGGATGTTGCTGACCTCTACTTTGAGCTCGACGGCAACTTCCCGAATCACGAGGCCAACCCATTGGAGCCCGCCAACCTCGTTGACCTGCAGAAGTTCACGGTGGAGCAGGGCGCAGACATCGGTATTGCCTTCGATGGCGACGCTGACCGCTGCTTCGTCGTCGACGAGAAGGGCAACCCGGTCAGCCCATCGGCCATCTGTGCGTTGGTGGCCACCCGCTACCTGGAGCAGAACCCGGGCGCGGCTATCATCCATAACCTGATCACCTCACACGTCGTGCCGGAGATGATTGTGGAAAACGGCGGAACCCCGGTTCGTACCCGTGTTGGGCACTCCTTTATTAAGGCGCAAATGGCCGAGCACAGTGCTGTTTTTGGTGGCGAGCATTCGGCACACTACTACTTCAAGGAATTCTTCAACGCTGACTCCGGCATGCTCGCCGCCATGCACGTCCTGGCCGCACTGGCAGAGCAGGACAAGCCACTGAGCGAATTCATGGCCGAGTACAACCGCTACGAGGCCTCCGGTGAGATTAATTCCCGCCTGGGCAGCGCAGAGGAGCAGCAGGCAAAGCAGAAGGAAATCGAGACTGCGTTTGCCGATCGCACCGAGTCCTCGGACTGGATGGATGGCCTGACCATTGAGCTGGCGGACTCCAAGGCGTGGTTCAACGTCCGGGCCTCCAATACGGAGCCGCTGTTGCGTCTGAACGTCGAGGCGCCGACGCGTGCTGAGGTCGACGCTCTTGTCGACGAAGTTCTCGGCATCATCCGCGGTTAATCAACCCCACACGCCCGTTTTCAGGCATGCTTGGGAGTATGACCTCGTCATTCGACTCCTCCCATAACCCGCGCCAAGAGGCCCTGTTCTACCGTATGGCCACTGCCGGCGCAGGTCTCAGAGCTGCTGCCTCCGCGACTCGCGGGGGAGCGTTTGCTCAACTTCCACTGCCGCGCAGCGCGGTCATCCTCGTGGGAAATCGTCGGGCGCAGCTCGCCGCCGAATCCGTGCGCGCGCTTGCCGACGACATCCGCTGCCCGGTCGTAATTGCGCATCAGTTGCCCAGTTATGTCGGCGCCCTCGATTTGGTCATCGTCTGTGACGACAACCCCGGCAGTCCACTGGGTGCAGCTCTGGCTGAAGCTGATAGGCGAGGAGCAGCCACGGTCGTGGTGGATCCCGGTGAAGGGCCATTGCGTGCCGCAGGTAGCCCCGATACGGTTGTGGTTCCGCGCCCGGCGATGGCGGAGTCGGCGTCCTTTACCGCCTATGTCGGTGCCATCGCCAGCGCGCTCACCGAATGTGGCGCCACCGCTCTGGCTCCGGCTGGGATAGTCGAGGAAGTCGCCGATGCGGTGGACGCCGATATTGCCGCTTGTGCTCCGCAGCGAGATGAAACAGTTAACCCCGCGCGGCAGGTAGCACAGTGGTTGGCAGGCCGCAGAATGCTTGCAGTGTCGACGACCTCGGCGCTGGCGCCGGTAGCGGAGCTGGCATCGTTACAGATGCTCGAGGCAGGCGTGGTCTCGGCAGCGTCGTCGATAAGCGAATTGTCTCTTAGCGTGGGCGCATTGCTCGCTGCAGAACCCCAGGCAAGCCGGGATATTTTCTATGACCCGTTCATTGATGGTGGGGATGAAGGGGCGACAGTGCTACCGTTGGGGGCGATTGTTTTAGCTGCGCCGAACAATGTGAGCCACTACCGGGACCACTACGGCGAAGCTGGATGGGCTCGCGTGGAGTGCCCTGCGCTCGATGCGGAGACTCATCATCCACTGGTTGAAGTATGTGTTACTGCAGCCAGAGTTGGTGCGATTGCGGCGTTTTCTGCGTAATCGCCGGGTGTCACCGAAGGCTTTTGGGTCTTCGGTGAGATTGGCGTGCTTGCGCCAGTAGTGACTATTAGAGGAGTGATACGGGCATGGAGCTGTTGGACCCCGTGCTGCAGTCGTACCCCTGGGGGTCTCGTACACATTTGGCGAGAATCACCGGTGCGGACGCTCCCACATCGAAGCCCTGGGCGGAACTGTGGTTTGGTGCGCATGCACTGGCATCGGCCACAGTGGCCGGCACGCCGTTGGATGAGCTCATTGCGCAGGATCCGGCGGCTGCGCTCGGATGCGCAATTGACACCGACAACGGCAGGCTGCCGTTCCTGTTGAAACTGCTCGCAGCCGATGAGCCGCTGTCGCTGCAGGCACACCCCACCTTGGCAGAAGCTCAGGAGGGATTTGCACGCGAAAATGCGGAGGGCATTCCGGCCACTGCACATTTCCGCAATTACCGGGACAATAACCACAAGCCAGAACTCATTGTCGCCCTGACTACCTTCGACGCGTTGGCCGGATTCCGCCCGGTGGAGCGCACGAAGGAGCTGCTCGCAGCGCTGGCGGTACCGGAGCTCGACCACTACATGGGACTGCTCGATGCCGCCGATGACGAGAGCGCTCTGCGGGCATTGTTTACAACGTGGTTGACGTTGCCCCAGGATGTCCTCGATGAGCTGGTCGAAGCCGTGGCTGCTAAGTGCGCGGATTACAGTGGCGAGGACGAGGAGTTCTCGCGAGTAGCCGAGACTACCTGCGAACTGGCTCGAAAGTATCCGGGGGACCCGGGAGTTCTGGGGTCGATGCTGCTTAATCGCCTTCGCTTACAGCCGGGCGAAGCCATCTACCTTGGTGCGGGACAGTTGCACGCTTACCTCAATGGCATGGGCGTGGAAATCATGGCCAACTCCGACAACGTGTTGCGCGGAGGCCTGACCTCTAAGCATGTCGATGTCGTGGAGCTACTACGCGTGCTCTCTTTCCGCCCGCTGCCAGATCCGGTGCTGCAGTCGCGGCTGACCGATGATGGCTGGAATGACTATGACGCGCCGGTGCGCGAGTTCCGCCTTCGTTCGCGGGACCTGGAGCCGGGCGAACATGTTCTGCTCGACGAAAAATCCGCCACGGTTGTGTTGTCTACCGCGGGCACGGTGGCGTTGCGTCACGACGACTCCGTGGTTGAGGTTCCCAGTGGCCATGCGGCCTGGGTTCCGGCTGTTGACGCAGTCGATATTGAGTTGACTGCGCGCCAAGGCGGGGCAACCGTCTTTGTCGCGACCGTCCCGCGGGTGGGTTAGTCCTAGTCGTTATCGAAGAGATTTCCCAGGAATCCGGAGTCCTTCGGCTTTTCCGGGATTGGGGAAATCTTGCTATTGATAGCCCCATTGCCGCCAGTGGTGTCCTTCTCCTTCGAAGGGGCCTGGTTGTTCGGCGGTGTCGGCACCTTCGGGGACGTCGGCTCGTTCGAAGGAGTTTTCTGAGGAGTCTCGGACGGAGTTGTGGTTTGCGTACCCGACTGGGACTCCGCCTGCGATGAAGGCGGCTTCGGCTCAGCTGCTGCGTCACCGTCGCCTTCCGGAAGACTGTCGTTCGGCTTTTCCGAGTTATCTTCCGGTAGCAGTGGCACCGGCTTGCTGGGCGTCGGCGAAGAAACGTCGTCAGACGTGGGCTCTGTGGTCTCCGTGGTCGTCGGAGGTGTTGATGTGGTCGACGTCGGAGTTGTCGTACTAGAGCTTGTGGAAGTCGGCGGGATATACGCCTGCGGTGGCAGGTACGGATCCTCTACAATCTCGCTGCTCGATGGCGTGGTCGGACGAGGTACCAGACTGCCAGTCGTCTCAGTCAGCGAGGAATCCGAATTCGATTCAGTGCTCTGCTGCAGCTCGGCATCACTAGGAACTGGAGGCAGCGGAGCAGAGGTCTCCATTTTCGACTGAGAGCCGGCGTTTTCCGGGTTCGCCCCCTCGGCAGCATTGCTATCGGAGCAGCCAACGAGCGAAACGCTCAGGGGAAGGGCTGCGAGCAGAAGAGCTCCAAAAGCCTTCTTCACCATGGTAGGTACTCCTTTCGTGTCATGCGTGAGGTCGCCCTGTAACGAAAAAGATAACAGTTACATTACGAGGTCTGGGAACTAACTTAACATGCCCGTTATCTTCTCTCTAGGGTGAAAATTGTGTTGAGGGGATTAAATAAGTCTCTCGCACTGTAAAAGTGGCGAAAAGTCGGGTAGAACTTCGGTAAGGCCACATGCGGTTTTCCGGCTAGCGGCGCGTGCAGACGACAGCTATTAGGTCGGCGGCCAGATTACCGTGGGCTCGTCGAAAAGCGCTCTTCGGAAAGCGCTCGTCGAAGACGAAAACTGGCAATTGGTTCGAAGCGCGAAAGGAGCGTGGCCACCTATCATGTCCATCTGGGAGACTGAGGTTTTTGGAAGCGATTCGGTCATTGAACTCTTCGATGAGGTTCAGGATCTCGACTCACAGGATCGCGTTGGTGCATTGATTGATGCTGGCCGCATTGGGGTGGATTCCGAAAGTAGCGATGAGAAGGCCTGCGCACTCGCGGCGGCTGCGATTATTGCAATTTGGAATGGTGCGCCATTTAGCGGCGGTGACATTGTGGAGGACTACAGCTTCATCCGGGAGGGAATCTCGGAGGCACACGGCAGCGAGGAGGATGCGTTGGCTATCGCCTCCGAGGTGTTCGATAGTCTTCTGGGGGAACTCAGTGAGTCTGACCAGGCGGCGCTGGAAAACTGTGTCGAAGCGGTAGAGTAATTCTCGCGTCCCCAGTAGTGATTCTTTAAGAAGAATCTCACGTCAAAGAATCTAGAGAAAGCGTTACATGTCCTCGAAGAACATTGATTTCAAGGTTGCAGACCTCTCCCTGGCTGAGGCCGGTCGTCACCAGATTCGTCTGGCCGAGCACGAGATGCCAGGCCTGATGGCCCTGCGCGAAGAGTATGCAGAGCAGCAGCCACTGGCCGGTGCCCGTATTTCCGGCTCCATTCACATGACGGTTCAAACCGCGGTGCTCATCGAGACCTTGACGGCGCTGGGCGCAGAGGTTCGCTGGGCTTCCTGCAACATCTTCTCTACCCAGGATGAGGCCGCTGCGGCTGTCGTCGTTGGGCGAGACGGCACTCCGGAGGACCCGCAGGGTGTTCCGGTTTTCGCTTGGAAGGGCGAGACGCTGGAGGAGTACTGGTGGTGCCTCGACCGCATCTTCGACTGGGGCGATGAAGATGCCAACATGATTCTGGACGACGGCGGCGACGCCACCATGGCTGTTATTAAGGGCATGGAATTCGAGGATGCTGGCCTGGTGCCGCCAGCAGAAGAGTCGGATTCGGACGAGTTTATTGCCTTCAAGGACATGCTTCGCGCCAGCCTGGAGAAGGATGCCGGCCGTTGGCACCGAATTGCAAAGTCGGTCAAGGGTGTCACAGAGGAGACCACCACTGGTGTCCACCGCCTCTACCACTTCGCAGAGCAGGGCGTGCTGCCATTCCCGGCCATGAACGTCAACGATGCGGTCACCAAGTCCAAGTTCGATAACAAGTACGGCACCCGCCACAGCCTTCTGGACGGCATCAACCGCGGTACCGACATGCTGGTTGGCGGCAAGAATGTGCTGGTTTGCGGTTACGGCGATGTGGGAAAGGGCTGCGCGGAGGCGCTGGCGGGTCAGGGCGCTCGCGTTCAGGTCACCGAGGCCGACCCGATTAACGCATTGCAGGCATTGATGGACGGTTTCGACGTCGTCGCTACTGAGAGCGTCATCGCAGATGTCGACATTGTCATCACCGCCACAGGCAACAAGGACGTCATCACTTTCGAGCACATGCAGCAGATGAAGAACCACGCGCTGCTGGGCAACATCGGCCACTTCGACAACGAGATCGACATGCATAGCCTGCACCACCGCGATGATGTCCGTCGTGTGGAGATCAAGCCGCAGGTCACCGAGTACATCTTCCCGCATGCTGACGGCGAGGAACGCTCTCTGATTGTGCTTTCCGAGGGGCGCCTGCTCAACCTGGGTAATGCCACCGGACACCCGTCCTTCGTAATGTCGACCTCCTTCGCCGACCAGACAATCGCGCAGATTGAGCTCTACTGCAACGGTGATAAGTACGACAACACTGTCCACCGTCTGCCGAAGATTCTGGATGAGAAGGTCGCTCGCATTCACGTCGAGGCACTCGGCGGTGAGCTCACCCGACTGTCCAAGGAACAGGCCGAATACATCGGCGTTGACGTCGAGGGCCCGTATAAGCCAGAGCACTACCGCTACTAGTTCTAGCCAAGGCTAGGCCGCAGCCATGTGTGCGAGGAGAAGAATTTGATTATCGCAGTCGAAGGAATCGACGGTGCTGGCAAGAACACGCTTGTCACAGCTGTTACCAATCAACTCCGAAGTCAAGGACACTCCGTTTCTTCGATGACCTTTCCGGCGTACCGGCAGACAATCTTCGCTGATTTCGCCGATCAAGCCTTGCACGGTCAGCTCGGCGACACCGCGGACTCCGCTTGGGCAATGGCACTCCTGTTCGCTCTGGACCGCAAAGAACGTCGTCAAGCGATTGTTGATGCAGCGCACGAGAACGATGTTCTGATTATCGACCGCTACGTCGCGTCCAACGCGGCCTACTCCCTGGCTCGCACACAGAATCCGGCGATCGTCGAGTGGATTGAGAAGACCGAATTCGGGGATTTCCAGCTTCCGCTTCCCGACGTTCAGGTCTGTCTGGCCACGTCGGTGGGAGTGGCAGCCGACCGCGCACGCAAGCGGGAAGCCTCTGATGTGCAGCGAACTAGGGATGCCTACGAAAAGGACTCGGGTTTGCAGGAGCGCACACTAGCGGCGTACCAAAAGTTCGCGGAGGGCTCGTGGCAGTCACCATGGCTGATGCTTACGGGGGACGATGGGGCGGACCGCCTTGTGGAATGGATCAGTGCACGCCTGCGCTAGCCACCTCAACGGGAAACTACAGAACTAGATAGCTTTACGTTTAGAATATGACGCATGAGCTCAAAAATCCTGGTTGTTGATGATGATCCGGCCATCGCCGAAATGCTCACGATGGTGATGGAGCGCGAGGGCTTCGACACAGTAGTAGTCGACGATGGCCTCGAAGCTGTCAAGGCAGCAGAGCGGGAGAACCCAGATTTGATTCTGCTGGATCTCATGTTGCCGGGCATGAGTGGTGTCGATGTCTGTCGCACTGTGCGAGAGACATCGGCGGTGCCGATCATCATGTTGACTGCGAAGACCGACACGGTCGATGTGGTCCTCGGCCTGGAATCCGGTGCGGATGACTATGTCACGAAGCCCTTTAAGCCGAAGGAACTCGTGGCGCGTGTGCGCGCTCGGCTGCGTCGTCAGGAGGACAACCCGAGTGAGACTCTCGAGGTCGGCGACTTGACTATCGACGTGCCCGGTCACGCCGTGTTCCGTGATGGCAAGGAGATTTCTCTGACCCCGTTGGAGTTTGACCTATTGCACACTCTTGCATCCCGTCCGAAGCAGGTCTTTTCCCGTGATGAGTTGTTGGAAAAGGTCTGGGGATATCAGCACACCTCGGATACTCGACTCGTCAACGTTCACGTTCAGCGTCTGCGCTCGAAGATTGAACTGGATCCGGAGAACCCCCAGATTGTGCTGACCGTCCGCGGTGTCGGGTACAAGACGGGTGACTAAACAAGGCCAGTCAGCTTTAGTGGGAGCCGATTCTTGCGTCGATTAATAACGAAGCTTCGAGACTTCACCAATAGGGGAGTGACCTGGGCGGTTACGCTCTGGCGCACGTCTATCCAAGCGCGCATTCTGACCTCTGTGGTGGTACTGAGCGCGATGGTGATTGCGGTACTCGGTTTCGCGCTGGCGACTATTGTTACCCAGCGGCTTATCGACGCAAAGGTTACCGCTGCCGACGAGGAAATTGACCGTGCTCGCGCAGTGGTGGAGCGGGCGATTGAGAACTCTTCGTCCAACGAGCTGCAAGCTCTGCTCAACGTGGGACGCGATGCTCTTGTGAACCGTGCAGCCGGTTCCGGTGCTGCACCACTGACAAGTTATGAACCACTGCTCGTGGCGCCGGTGCCGCGAGGCACGGTGTTGGCTTCATCGCCGATTAAGGCTGATGTCCCAGAACGATTGCATGAAGTAGTCCGACAAGGGCAAATTGCGTATCAGGTACGCCAAGTCACTGATAACCGCGGCGATACGTACTCGGCGTTAATTATCGGTAGTCCCACTTCTACTTCGGTTGATGGGCTCGAGCTTTATCTGGTCACCTCTATGGCCGCAGAGGAATCGACTATTAAGTTGGTTCGTGGTCTGCTCGCCGGTGCGACAGTAATTATCATGGCGCTTCTCGGCGGTATTACTTGGTTCTTCTCCAATCAGGTGACGACACCAGTGCGTTCCGCCGCCCAGATTGCCCAGCGCTTTGCCGACGGTCACTTGCGCGAACGCATGGTCGTGCAGGGTGAAGATGATATGGCGCGACTGGCCATGAGCTTTAACAAGATGGCCGAATCGCTGTCGACGCAGATTAGACAGCTGGAGGAATACGGCAGTCTGCAGCGACAGTTCACCTCCGATGTTTCGCATGAGTTGAGGACACCTCTGACCACGGTGCGTATGGCCGCCGATCTTATTGCTGACGGCGCTGAGGACCTCGATCCGGCGACTCGCCGCGCAGCTGAGCTGATGAATGAGGAGCTTGAGCGTTTTGAGATGCTTCTCAATGACCTGCTTGAGATCTCACGCCACGATGCCGGCGTTGCTGACCTGTCCGCAGAAAAGGTCGATGTTCGTCGCTGCGTGGATGCTGCCTATCAGCAGGTAACGGTCGTGGCCAAGGAGACCGGTACGCCCATCCGCTTCCACCTGCCCGATGAACCGGTAATGGCAACAGTCGACTCGCGTCGTATTGAGCGCGTGCTACGCAATCTTATGGCCAACGCTGTTGATCACAGTGAGGGCAATCCGGTGGATGTCACAGTGCGGGCGAGCGATTCCGCGGTTTCGTTTACGGTAGTTGACCACGGTGTGGGGCTAAAGCCGGAGCAGCAGGAACTGGTGTTTAACCGTTTCTGGCGTGCTGACCCCTCGCGCGTCCGACGCACCGGCGGTACCGGACTTGGCCTGGCAATCGCGCGCGAGGACGCACAATTGCACGGTGGGGAACTGGAGGCATTTGGCGTGCCGACGGTCGGTAGCTGTTTCCGTCTGACTGTGCCGCTGGAGCCCGATGCGAGCTTCGGTGAGCATCCGCTCGGACTGGAAGTTCCCCCGCTGCCTGATCAGATTCCGCACCAGCAGGAAATTGGTGCACGGGAGTTGGAATCGGAATCGAATGCATCGCAAGTCAAGAGCCAGGATCAGGGTAAGGGGCAGAGGACTAGCGATAGCGAATCCCAACAGGCACGAGAGGAGGATAGTTAAATGACGGCGCAGCAACAGTCAAAGGCTCGTCGCGTCCTGCGTAAGACAGTGGCGCTTAGCTCGGTGATCATTTTGGGCACGGCCGCAGGATGTACCACCATTCCGCGGAACACCAGCCCCCAGGTGCTGCGTCCGTTTGAGCCGCCCCAAGTTCGTATTGAAGTTCCGCAGCCTCGTCCGAATGTCAATGCAGACATTGTCCTGCGCGACTTTTTCGCCGCGGCCGCGCATCCGGTTGATGATTTTCAAGCTATGCGTGCCTTCATGACCCCGGAACTAGCGGCCAGTTGGAAGCCGCAGGATAGCGCCCGCATTCTCGACGGTGTCAACCTCATCGCCCAGCGGGATGAAGGAGGATCGCGACAGTCCTTCGTTGCCCGAGGTCGCAGCGTTGGTCAATTCGGTACTGATGGTGCTTATGAGCCCCAGTCCGGTGACTATGAGGAAACCGTGGAGATGAAGCTCGGTTCGGATGGGCAGTGGCGCATTTCCTCGCTGCCCGACGGTGTTGTCATGGAGCGTCAGGCATTCCTGGAAAACAATGTGCCTCGCAATGTCTATTTCCTCGACCCGGCGGGTAATCATTTGGTCACAGATCGCCGTTGGCTCTATCGTGGCGTCACCGATGGCGCGACCAATCTGTTGACGAAGCTGAAGAACGGCCCATCAGCACCACTGCGACCGGGCGTCACCACCGTGCTCAAGCCCAATGCCTCAATTGCGGTGGAGGCAGGACCTGTGTCCAACGCGGACGGCCGCAGGGTCGAAATCACCGGGTTGGGTGATATTTCCGAGGAACTGCGTGTCATGCTCGCGGCGCAGATTATCTGGACTCTCGATTCGGCAGATTTCCGTGGTCCGTGGATCCTCATGGCCGACGGCGAACCACTAGTTGCCAGCCACGACGAGCCGTGGACGAAGGACACCGACACAATCCAGCTCTACGACCCGAATCATCTACCGGCTGATAACGCACCGTTGCGGACGGTCGACCGCAGCGGTATCTACGAGATCGCTGACGGCCACGCCACACCTGTGGGACGCGGCTGGACCGCCAGCGGCAGCACTGCGGTGTTTTCCGCGGCAGTGGGCACCAACCCCAATGGCAGCGAGCTTATTGCCGCCGTGTTCCGCTCGGCCGTGGACGGTCGTGCCGGTTCGTATGACCTCGGGGAGTCCACATTGATGCTCGGCGGAATACAAGATCAGCCGGTTCCTGTGCTGACTGGCGAGAGTCTCACCCGTCCGACATGGTCTCCAGACGCCGAGGCGGTCTGGACAGTGAAGGACGGTACAACCGTCGTACGCCTGGTTCGGCAGTCGACGTCATCTCGGATTCAGCAGGAGGAGGTTGATACCTCTGAGCTCAATCACCTTCTTGACGGCGGCGCAGGCACGGGGCGCCCGAGCGCCGGTATTTCTGAATTCCGCGTCGATTCTTCAGGCACGCAGGTAGCGATGATTATCGCTGGTGAAGTCTATATCGCCACCATCGAAAGGCATGACGATAAACCGTGGAAGTTGACGCACCCGCGTGCTCTGCCGCTCCCTGAAAACGTTTCCCCGGTGTCGCTGACGTGGTCGCCGAATCAAACGGTCACGGTGGGCGGTTACAGCGGGGACACCCCGATGTGGAGCGCCTTCCCGGACGGTGCGACCAGCTCTGTTCTGCCGAAGCTCAACCTGACACCGCCAATTCCTGTGGTTACCGCGACCTCGTCGAAGCGTTACGCATTAGATGCCACCGGTGTTATGGAGCTGATCTCCAGCGAGGGGCAGCAGCAGTTCTGGCGCCAGGTTCCGGGTGCGCGTGGTCGAATGGCTCCGGTGTCTGTGGAATAAGCGCAAATCGGGGAGGGGATTAATGGCGCAGGGGAGGTCATCGCAGGAATTTCTGCGCGTGCTTTACGACGTTACCCGCGATGCAATCGGCCTCGTGATACCGGAAACCTGTCCGGTGTGCGGCTGCTCCGGGACGCTGTGTCGCGATTGCAAGGACGATCTTCAGCAACCTCCAGTGCGGTTTTCACCGCGGGCTGCGTTACGCGCAGCAGCGTGGACCTGCGGTCCGTACTCGGGTGCGAGGAGACATCTCATTTTGTCGGCCAAAGAACGGGGCAGTGGTGAAGCCAGACGAATCATGGGGGCCGTGTTCGCCGCTGCGGTACGAAGGCTAGCCTCTGATGGCCATATAATGCCCCCGGAAATTACCCCCGTCATTTTGATTCCCGCGCCGACAAGATCGTCATCCCGTCGACAACGGGGTGGGGACCCGGTAACAATTGCCTGCGACTTTGCTTGCAGTCAGCTCCCCTCCAGTTCGGTATTGCCCCTGGTGCGCATTGGCGGGCGCACGCGGGATTCTGCGGAGCTGGGGGCTTCTCAACGCAGACGAAATCTTTCTGGCCACATTGTGCCGCTGACGCAATTCAAGCGCGGAATTAGCGACAAGCTGCGACAACGCTGTGCGCAGGCGACAGTAATTCTGGTTGATGATGTGGCCACTACTGGTGCCACTGCAGCGGAAACCGAGTTGGTGGCAGCGTCATTGGGGATTCGCATCGACATGGTGTTGGTGCTCGCCCGGGCGTAGACGCAGGGGTGTCGTCGGCAAGCGAAAAATAAACGAGGGGAACGTGGCATTGGTTACCCCCGGAACTGTATCCTGGGGGTGCAGAAAGACTCGTCACCGTAGACGCCGTGAGTAATCCCGCTCACGGAAGGGCGGTGGCCATACCGGGAGGTAGGTAGCAAGTGTCCACACCTGCTGACAACAACGAGGTACTCAGCCCGAACGCTCAGGTGACCATCACCGGGCGCAATGTTGAGGTTCCAGAGCACTTCGCAGATCGTGTTAAGGCGAAGCTGGCGAAGATTGAGCGCCTCGACCCGACTTTGACCTTCTTCCACGTGGAGCTCCAGCACGAGCCGAATCCGCGCCGTGCAGACCGCTCTGACCGTATTCAGATCACCGCTACTGGCAAGGGTCACCTGGCTCGTGCGGAAGCCAAGGAAGATAGCTTCTACGCTGCACTGGAGTCTGCTCTGGGCAAGATGGAGCGCTCCCTGCGTAAGGTGAAGGCTCGCCGCAAGATTAGCCGTTCTGGCCACCGTGCACCGATGTCCGTCGGCGAGGCAACTGCTTCGCTGGTTGCAGAGGCTGAGGCAGCGGCTCCGGAAAAGGCTGATCCGTACGAGGATCTGGTTGAGGACGTGACCCCGGGTCAGGTTGTGCGTACCAAGCAGCACTCCGCAACTCCGATGACGGTGGAAGATGCTTTGTCTGAGATGGAGCTCGTCGGTCACGACTTCTACCTCTTCGTTAACGAGGCAACCTCTCGTCCGTCCGTGGTCTACCGTCGTCACGCATACGACTACGGTCTGATTGAGCTGGCAGACGAAGACGAGAAGTAAGTCTTCACCAAAAAGAGCACGCAATACCGCGCAGAGCTGTGTATTGGTAAGTAATTGCTCACATGAGCCCGTCTTCTCTTAGAAGGGAAGGCGGGTTCGTCGTATAATCAACCGTTGCACATTAAAGTTCGACGTGAATCGGCCGGAAAGGTCCCAATTTAGTGTTTTCGCTCAGCAAGTTGCTCCGCATTGGTGAAGGCCGCGCTGTCAAGAGGCTTGGCAATATTGCAGATCAGGTCATCGCCAAGGAAGACGAGTACGCAGCTCTTTCAGACGATGAACTCCGTGCCAAGACCGAGGAGTTTAAGAAGCAGCTGGCTGACGGTGCCGATGTAGACGATTTGCTGCTGGATGCTTTCGCCACGGCGCGCGAGGCATCCTGGCGCGTGCTGGGGCAGAAGCACTACCGCGTCCAGGTTATGGGCGGTGCGGCACTGCACTTCGGCAACGTTGCCGAGATGGGTACTGGTGAAGGTAAGACCCTGACCTGTGTGCTGCCCGCATACCTCAATGCGTTGGCAGGCAAGGGTGTTCATGTCGTTACGGTTAATGACTACCTGGCTAAGCGTGACGCGGAGTGGATGGGTCGAGTCCACCGCTTCCTGGGGCTTGAGACTTCCGTGATTCTCTCTGAGCTCAGTCCGGACCAGCGCCGCAAGGCCTATGCTGCCGACATCACCTACGGTACGAACAACGAGTTCGGCTTTGACTACCTGCGCGATAACATGGCGCATTCGCTCGACGATTTGGTGCAGCGTGGGCACCACTTCGCCATCGTCGATGAGGTTGACTCGATTCTGATTGACGAGGCCCGTACCCCGTTAATTATTTCCGGTCCGGCAGATGGCGATCCGCACTGGTACCTGGCGTTTTCCAAGATCGTGCCGCGTATGAAGCGCGATATTCACTACGAAGTCGATGAGCGTAAGCGCACCATCGGTATTCGTGAAGAGGGTGTTGAATTCGTTGAGGATCAGCTGGGTATTGCCAACCTGTATGCTCCGGAAAACTCTTCGCTGGTCAGTTACCTGAACAATGCCCTGAAGGCCAAGGAGCTGTTCACCCGCGACAAGGATTACATTATCCGTAATGGTGAGATTCTCATCGTTGATGAGTTCACCGGTCGCGTGCTGGCAGGCCGTCGCTATAACGAGGGCATGCACCAGGCAATTGAGGCCAAGGAAGGGGTGGAGATTAAAAACGAGAACCAGACGCTGGCAACCGTTACGCTCCAGAACTACTTCCGCCTCTACGACAAGCTGTCCGGTATGACCGGTACGGCTGAGACCGAAGCGGCTGAGCTACACCAGATTTACAAGCTGAACGTCATGGCGATCCCGCCGAATCGCCCGAAGCAGCGTGAGGATTTGCCCGACCTGATTTACAAGACGCAGGAGGCAAAGTTCGCCGCTGTTGTCGAGGACATCCGCGAATGCCATGAAAAGGGCCAGCCAGTTCTTGTCGGTACGACGTCAGTTGAGAAATCCGAGTACCTTTCCAAGCTCCTGCAGCGCGAAGGTGTTCCTCACTCTGTGCTGAACGCTAAGCACCACGAGAAGGAAGCTGAGATTGTCGCAGTGGCGGGTCGTCTCGGAGGCGTTACCGTGGCAACTAACATGGCCGGTCGTGGTACTGACATTGTGCTGGGCGGTAACCCGGACATCATCGCCGACCTGAATCTGCGCTCTCGTGGTTTGGACCCGGTGGAAACTCCGGAAGAGTACGAAGAGGCGTGGGACGCTGAGATTGAGCGTGTTCGTCAGCAGTCGAAGGAAGAAGCTGACAAGGTACGTGAGGCCGGTGGCCTCTACGTCCTGGGCACTGAGCGCCATGAGTCGCGCCGCATTGACAACCAGTTGCGTGGTCGTACCGGTCGTCAGGGTGACCCGGGTGTTACCCGCTTCTACCTGTCCATGCGCGATGATCTCATGGTTCGCTTCAACGGTCAGCGCATGGAAGCGCTGATGAACACTCTGAATGTTCCGGATGACGTTCCTATCGACTCCAAGGTTGTCTCCAACTCCATTAAGAGCGTCCAGGCTCAGGTGGAAAGCCAGAACTTCGAAATCCGTAAGAATGTTCTGAAGTATGACGAGGTTATGAACCAGCAGCGTAAGGTCATCTACGCTGAGCGCCGTCGCATCCTCGAAGGTGAGGATTTGAAGACTCAGGTCCGTGACATGCAGGATGACGTAGTCGATGCGTATGTCAACGGTGCCACCGCTGACGGTTACGTGGAGGATTGGGACCTCGACGAGCTGTGGAATGCCCTTGAGCAGCTCTATAGCCCGACGTTTACCGCGCAAGAGCTCATTGATGGCTCTGACTTCGGTACTCCGGGTGACCTCTCGGCCGATGAGCTGTCCAAGGCTCTGCACGCGGACATCTCGGCCAGCTACGACCAGCTTGAGGATGCGGTCTCCGCAATTGGCGGCGACGACCAGATGCGCAATATCGAGCGCTTCACCATCCTGAACGTCATGGACCAGAAGTGGCGCGAGCACCTCTACGAGATGGACTACCTCAAGGAGGGCATTGGCTTGCGCGCCATGGCCCAGGCTGACCCGCTGGTGGAGTACCAGCGTGAGGGCTACGACATGTTCACCGCGATGATGGACGGCATCAAGGAAGAATCGGTTCGTCAGCTGTTCCTAATCCGTAAGCAGGTTATGCCCGCAGTGGAAAACACTGAGGGACAGGAAAACCAGGCTCCAGCTCTGCCGACGGAAGCTGCTGAGCAAAATCAGCAGATGACCTACTCCGGTCCCAGCGAGGACGGCAGTGCAGAGCAGCAGCGCGTGGATCAAGAGTCTGAGGGCAACCGAGCACAGCGTCGGAAGGCGGCTCGCAAGCGCCGTCGCTAAGCACTAAAGCACACGAAACGCGGTCATGGTCCATGGCCGCGTTTTTGCTGTTCCGCGGCGGAACGTGCCAGTGAACGCGCGAACCTTCGGACCGACACGGCAACTACCCAGGAACTCGACCTTTTTGCCGTCCGCGGAAGCGCTGGCGTGGAAGGATTGCAACGCGACACCCTTGAGGCTGGTGTTCTTCGACAGGGTGAGTATCGCAGCGTGAATAATCGGGTCGATATTGATGCGACGCAAATCGTTGACTCGCCTGCGACCCGCGATGATGTCGAAGACGCGGCGAGTAATCGTGCCAAGCTCCTGTCTCAGATTCTGCTCACAGTGCTGGACAACGTGCGGTGTTTGCGGCGTCTTTTTCGCAGCAGGAGTGGCCACGGCGGGCGGTAATGCCGTCATGACAGCGGTCCCGGTGGCAGCGGAGCATCCGCTATAGGTCGGTGCCACTTTTGCGGTTTGAGAGGCGGCGGCATTAGCTGACTGGCCAAGTTGAATTGTGTGGAGAAGCGAAAAGCCCGTTGCCGGTTCAATGGATTCCCTGCCACTGGAGCGGTGCTCAGCGGCGTGCGACAGCGCGTAAGGCATCGGTGTCTGAGATTTTGGTACGTGAGACGTTGGTGCCATGGATTAATCCCCCTAAAAACGCTCCATTGGCAAGTTCCCCCTTGCTGAAGACCATTGTCCTACAAGTGCTTTAAGTGTGCAGCTTGTGAAGGGGAATTCACGGCCGGCGTGGGGGGGATTGGGGAGAGGATGCAGTTGCGAAATGGGCTGAGTGTTTCGCTGTTAATGGTCCTATCGGTTTCCGTCAAGGCCGTTCTGGTCGTCTACAAATGGGCGTAACGAACAGCCAATTAACACGCTGAACTGGAAAAAAGGCAAACGTGCAGGTCATGCGATAAACTACAGGCCATGCGCGGAATGATTATCGATTACTGTGGTGTCCTTGACGGCACGGATGAAGACCAGGCACGTTGGCGTAATTTGCTGGTAGAGGCGCGTGCAAATGGTGTTGGCCTGGCAGTCCTGTCGAATGACCCAGGTGGCCCATCGGCGGATCCGATTCGCAAGCTCGAAGATGAGGGCCTGGTAGACGCAGTTGTGCTCTCTGGTGAAATTGGCCATGAGAAGCCTTCGGCAGAGGCTTTTAATGCAGCCGCTGCGGCTATTGAACTGCCGGCACGGGACTGCGTGCTGGTAGATGATTCGATTGAGAACATCCATGCGGCCGTCTCTAACGGCATGGTGGGAGTCTTCTATCAGCAGTTCGACCGCGCAGTGGTCGAGATTGCCGGTCTACTGGGTCTCGAGGGCGAGTTCTAATGCGCGTCTATATCCCAGCGACTTTCTCCATGCTTGAGGCGCTGAAGGAGGATGAGCTCTTCCACGCCCGCGGTGGTTGGGGCTTTGCTGTCACTGAAGCGCTGCGCGATTTCTTTACTGAGGGCGATGATGAGGAACTGGCAGACGTAGCCTTTGATGAGGCGGCGCGTGCGTCGCTCCGTCTGCTCGATGCCGCAGAAGAGAAGTTCCCGCACCGTCGAGTGGTCATTTCCGTTGATGTGGAGGCGGAGCCGCAGTCGGATATGGGAGATGCTGTGGTTAAGGTCGGCGGCCCAATTTCGCTTGCCGACGTTGCAGCGCTCCACATTGATGTGGAAGAGGCGGAAAGCAAGGTTGAGGCTGCGATTGATGCCGTCGATAAGGCAGATCTCGGTGACGAGGATGCGGAGCTCACTGTCGGCGATGCGCTGGAGATCCCGCTGGCGTGGTACGACGTAGCTGAGCTCGGCATGGTGGTCGACTTCCTGTAGTAGCGTGTGCTTGGCGTTGATGAAGGGGACTGGGTTTAGGAACCCAGCCCCTTTTTTGTATGGCACAAGTGTTTTCAGCGGGGGTATAAAAGGCGGGATTGTTTTGTGTAGATAAGCTCCATGTCAAAGGGGGTGTTTCGCACGAGGGTGGGGGTAATGACAATTTCGCTATTTGTGTCAAAATCATTTGTTTCTCTTGACCAATAACTTACCGCTCCGTAGTCTACGTCTAAGTAACCTACGGACACGTAATGATGAATCGGGTGGGGCATGCCTGCTGATGAACAGCGTTATTGCGTGTTCGTCCGTGACAGTCAGGAGGGCCAAAAA
Source organism: Corynebacterium sp. HMSC076C10 (assembly GCF_001812455.1). Classification (NCBI taxonomy): domain Bacteria; kingdom Bacillati; phylum Actinomycetota; class Actinomycetes; order Mycobacteriales; family Corynebacteriaceae; genus Corynebacterium; species Corynebacterium sp. HMSC076C10. The sequence continues at coordinate 42,356 of NZ_KV809125.1, read as the reverse complement.
TGGGGCTTAAGACCAAAGTTTCCCGGGTATTCAAGCATTTATCCACGCCACTTTTGCCCGATGACTACACGCATTTGCTAAATCCGCTGTGGTCAAGTCGCGAGCTGCGCGGTCAGATTGAGGCCATCAATCCCACATCTCCTACTTCAGCAGAGTTGATAATCCGTCCGGGTTGGGGGATGCCAACAGACTTCAAGCCAGGCCAGTTCATCGGACTTGGCGTAGAGGTCAAGGGGAAATACCTGTGGCGTTCCTACTCGCTGACAAATGCGCCGCGGCCTCATGACGGGCTGCTGACTATCAACATCCGTGCGCTCAACGACGGCTACGTGTCCCAACACCTCGTCGCCAATGTCAAGCCGGGTACTGTCGTCCGCCTGGCTGCCCCGGCTGGGGATTTCCATCTTCCGGAGCCGCTCCCAGCCCGCATTGCGTTTGTTACCGCAGGCTCCGGCGTCACTCCGGTGATTTCGATGCTGCGTGATCTTTCAGCTCGCAATGCCTCGGTGGAAGTCGAGCATATTCACTCCTACCGCGGCGAGAAAGAAGCTGTGTTTGTCAACGAACTTCGCGAGCTGGAACAGCACAGCGCCACTAGCGCGTTGAAGTATCGCCTGCATGCCCGGAATACGGAGACGCAGCCGCGGATTGACGCTGCGGCGGTTACCAGCATCATTGCTGACTTTGGAGCGCTGGCATCGTCGGCAAGCGCCTATGCCTGTGGTCCGGTTGAACTGCTGAAAAACCTTGAGCCGGAGTTTCCCGGGCTGCGGACGGAACGTTTCACCGTTGACCGCTCGGCGGCGGGGGAGGTCGGCGGCACGGTGAGTTTCGGCAGCCGAGGCGATATCGACGTAGACGGTGCAACCACCATCCTGGAGGCGGCCGAGAGCGTCGGGGTTGACCTGCCGTACGGCTGTCGGATGGGAATTTGTGCGACGTGCGTGCAGCAGCTCTCCGACGGCGCAGCGCGGGACATCCGCACCGGTGCGACGTTTGTGGCGGGGGAGCGGGTCCGAACGTGCGTCTGTGCGCCGGCGGGGCACGCGCGTATCGAACTGTAAGTTCGCCCCACATCTATCTCAACCTGTATTAACCAGGAGAAACTACCTAAAGGAGTTGGGACCCTTCCCATGGCAATTTCTGATATCGCATCGTATGCGCACTTGAGCGAAGAAGACGTCGCAGAGATTGGGCGTCGGTTTGCGGAAATCGAAAAGCAACACCGCGATTCGCTGGGGCAGAAGGATGCTCGCTACATCCGCACGCTCATCCGCATTCAGCGCACCCTTGAGGTGACTGGTCGAGGTCTGCTGATGGTACCGACAGCCGGCATGGCCCTGAACAAATTGGGGATGCTGCCGAAGTCGTGGAAGAACACCGCGCACTGGGGTTTCAAATGGGCGGGTGCCTCAGCGCTGGGGCTGGCAAAGATTTTGGAAAACCTCGAAATCGGCCACAACACCATGCACGGTCAGTGGGACTGGATGAATGACCCTGAGATTCACTCGGCCACCTGGGAGTGGGACAATTCCTGCCCATCCAGCGGGTGGAAGCACTCCCACAACTTTGTCCACCACAAGTACACGAACGTGCTCGGTATGGACAACGATGTGGGATACGGCATTCTCCGGGTGACTCGCGACCGCCGTTGGAAGCCTTCGACGCTGCTGCAGCCGGTGACAAACGTGGTGTTGGCCAGCCTTTTCCAATGGGCAGTGGCCTTCTACGACGTCGAGCTCGGGCGCGTGTTCGCAGGTAAGAAATCCTGGGATGAGGCCCGACCGCAGCTCATGGAGGTGCTCAACAAGTCGGGGCGCCAGGTGCTCAAGGACTACGTTCTCTTCCCGGCGATGGCGGGTCCGCGTTACCGTGAGGTGGCCTTTGCGAACATGATGGCCAACCTCGCTCGTAATCTTTGGGCCTACGCGGTCATCTTCTGCGGACACTTTCCGGATGATGCCGAGACTTTCACCAAGGAGCAGTACAACACCGAGGACAAGAGTGAGTGGTATTTGCGCCAAATGCTGGGCTCGGCGAACTTCCACGGTGGGCTGGCGTTGTCGGTGCTCTCGGGAAATCTGAATTACCAGATTGAGCACCACCTGTTCCCGGACATGCCATCCAACAGGCTTGCGCAGATTTCGAAGCAGGTTCAGCAGATCTGCCGGGAATACGACCTGCCATACAACACGGGGTCGTTCCCGAAGCAGTTCTTCCAGGTCCAGCGCACGCTGCTGAAGTTGTCGCTGCCGGATCGCTTCTTAGTCGCTGACCCGGACAACGCCCCAGAGGTACGTTCGGAGGCGGCGTTCAAGAAATATCCGCAGGTTGAAGCGGAGCTCCAGTCCAGTTCCCCGCAACGCAAGGGCTTAGCGACGGGTCTGCGAATGCTCCGCCGTCTTCGCCCAGGCGTCCGGGAAATTGTCCGGGCCTACACAGGTCGCTCGACGCACACGGCTGCGCGCGGTTAGCCCTCGGCCCGCTTGCGAACCGCAGCCGCGACTGCCGGTTCGCGGTTCCAAGGCATTGATTGCTTGTGGGGGAGCCGTAGCCAGGCGCGAATCATGGTCACGGTCAGCGTCGCAGTTGCACCAGCGAGGAAGAGCGCTAAGTAAGCCGAGGAATTCTGGCCGGTGAACTCCACGGTCACGATTAGTGCGAAAAGTGGGGCTGCCATGGATGCCGACAGGAAGGCCGCCGCGCCGAGAATCGCAAAGTCGCTCAGCGGAACTGAGGGCATCAATGGCTGTATGAAGCAGCCGACGATGAAACCGCTGAGCGCGCCAAGGGCAAAGCCGGGAGTCAAGAGACCACCGACGGCACCAGAACGGAAAGTAACGAGAACCGCGATAGCTTTCGCAATCAGCAGGATGACTGCAAAACCCAGCAGCGGGCGGTCCATGAGAACTGTGGTCGCAGCGATACGGCCATTGCCCAAGACTTCTGGAACCCACAGTGAAATCACACCAACCAGCGTAAATGCGAGGGGGATGGCCCAGGCAGAGTGCCAGCCAGTCGGTGCTTTGTCCGACATCCGCGAGCTGAGAATGCGAAATGCGTAGCCGATGGCACCGCAGATAACACCGATGAGCAGTGCTGCCCCGAGGTTGCCCCAGCCGTCTGAGAGATTAATTGGGCTGTAGAGCGGGCTACTGCCGACCACAATGCCCGACGTCACCGTGGCGATGGCTGAACACGCGAGCACCACCATCACCGCGGTAATACTCAGTGAGCCCAGCAGAATCTCTAACGAGAAAACAGCTCCAGCCAACGGGATGTGATAAATCGCCCCCAGGCCGGCACCGGCCGCTGCTGCGACCAGAATACGGCGGTGTAGCGGATCGATGCCCAGTCGATGCGACATCTGCGAGGCCACCATTGCACCGAGCTCACGCGGAGCATTCTCGCGTCCCATGGATGCGCCTGCGGCTACGGTTGCCATCTGCAAAAACACATTGACAAGAGTTGACCACACAGGCATGGGCCGGCCGTGCATGCCCGCTTCAACGCTTTCAATAGGCTTCGCCTTTGTGCGCAGAGCTGCCCACATTGGTCCTGCAATCAGCCCCGCCAACACAATCCCGACAAAGCGCTGTAGTCCAGTGGTGCCATCGGTTACGACCGCTACGTCACCCTCGTGCTGCCCGTAGACCGCGTACTCGATGCCGTGCATGATCAGCGCGAGCCCGGCAGCTCCGAGCCCCGTCGCAAGACCCACGATCAGCGTGTAGATGCACAGCCGGATCCAACTGCCGGGAGCGGGGTAGAGACCGGAGCTTGCTTTGTCCGCCTCAACTCCAGCCGAGGCTTCAGCGGGCGTCTCCACAGAATCGGTGTGGCTAGTCTCTTTCAATGTCCAGCTCCCAATCCTCGTTGTCGCTGATGGCGCTCAACAGGCGACGCACGGCCATCGCTCGACGGTGCTGAACTCCCTCCAGCTTGTCGAGGGCACACTCTGGATCCGCGGGCGGTCCCAAATGGGTGCAACCACGTGGGCATTCATCTGTCGCTGCCTGGATATCTGGAAACGCCGCCAGCAGCGTCTCCGGTGTCACATGGGCTAGACCAAAGGAACGAATGCCCGGGGTGTCAATGATCCACGACGTCGCGCTGTCTTCGCTTTCCGACGGCAGCATCAGCGCCACCGACTGTGTGGAGGTATGGCGGCCCTTACCCACACCGCTGACTTCGCCGGTCTCACGGTTGGCTTCAGGAACAATCCGGTTGACAAGGGTTGATTTCCCCACACCGGAATGCCCAACCAAAGCTGTCACTCGTCCGGGGACATCGATGAGCTCTGACAAGGGAGCCAAGTCATCATTAATACCGCAGACAACGACATCCACTCCGAGTGCCGAGAACTCCCCGGCAAATTCCTTTGGGTCGGCCAGATCGGATTTAGTCAGACAGAGCACGGGGCGGACACCGCCGGCGTAGGCCGCGACCAGCGCGCGTTCGACAAAACCGGTGCGAGGTTCAGGATCGGCGACTGCGCACACAATGAGCAGCAGGCTGGCATTGGCCACGACGATGCGCTCATACGGGTCATTGTCATCGGCGGTGCGACGCAAAACCGTGCTGCGCTCTGCCAGCTTGACGATGCGGGCCAGTGTGCCCGCACGGCCGCTGACATCGCCTACGACACCGACACGGTCACCGACAACGATATTGGTGCGGCCGAGCTCGCGGGCACGCATGCATGTCACTGCAACATCAGGGTTGTTATCGAGGACTACACCCCAACGACCACGATCCTTGGTCACCACCATGCCCCAGTGGGCATCGGCGTGGCGGGGGCGATCCTTCGTCCGTGGCCGCGACCCTTTACCGGGTCGGATGCGTACATCGGACTCGTCCCATTGCCGTCCACGCCTGCGTGCCGCCACTGTTATTTCCCTGCCTCGGTTCCGTTGTCCACGCCATCAATTCGAGCTTCGACTGACTTTTCCAACGAACTAGGGCTGGGGGAGGCCAGTCCGAGCATCTCCAGCCAGCGCAGGTCGAATCCAGGCATGGTCTTAGCAGTGGTACCGATATTTTCGACTTCCACGCCCTCCGTGCGCAGGCCAACAATGGCACCAGCGGTGGCCATTCGATGGTCGGCGTAGCTGTGCCAGAGGCCACCGTGGAGCGGAACGGGGTCGATCGCAATGCCGTCGTCAAGCTCGGTCGCGCGACCGCCGAGACGGTTGATTTCCGTGGTGAGCGCGGCGAGACGGTTGGTCTCGTGACCGCGCAGGTGTGCGATACCCGTCAGCTCGGTGCGGGTAGTGGCCAAGGTGGCGATGGCGGCGACAGTGGGGGTCAGCTCGCCAATCTCGGACATGTCCATCGTGAGTCCGCGCAGCTCCGACGGCTTTGAGCCCACGACGGTGAGGCTGGTGCGGCCACTCTCGTGACGGTTGAACGTCACGGTAGCGCCCATAGCGGTGAGGATCTCGCGGATGCGGTCGCCCGGCTGCGTGGTGTGCTCTGGCCAGTCGGGCACGGTGACGCTGCCACCAGTGACAGCCGCAGCGGCCAGGAAGGCGGCGGCGTTGGACAAATCAGGCTCGACTTGCCAAGTACGACCCATCATTTCGGTCGGGTGAATGGTGAACGTTGTGCGTGGTCCCTCAGGTGTGTCGGCCGTGGTCTCCTCGACCTGCACACCGGCCTCGCGAAGCATGTCCAGGGTCATGTCAATGTGCGGGCGGGAAGGAATCTCACCGGTCGGGCGAAGTACCAGGCCACGGCCGTAGCGCGGTGCTGACAGCAACAGACCAGAGACGAACTGGCTCGAAGCCGAAGCGTCAATTTCCACTTCGCCGCCGATGTCCGGCAGATCCTGCTCCTGGACCGAGTCACCGAGGCGGTTGCCCTGATTCGGGCCCTGCGGATTGACCGTGAAGGGAAGCCCATTGCCCGCGATGTTCACACCGAGGCTGCGCAGGGCATCCAGCACGGCCGACATCGGGCGAGCCTTGGCTTCTACGTCGCCTTCGAAGAATACCGACCCCTGCGCAAGAGCTGCGATAGGTGGCACGAAGCGCATAACCGTACCTGCGAGACCACATTCCACGACACCACCGCGAAGCATGCGTGGAGTGACGCGGAGCGTGTGGTTCGGGGCACCCGAATATGTCGAGTCGGCACTGATGTCAGTTCCCAGAGCCTGCAGTGCGCGAATCATAAGATCGGTATCGCGAGAGCGCAGAGCACCATGGATAACCGATGGTGTCGAAGATATCGCCGCGATGACAAGGGCACGGTTCGTAATCGACTTCGAGCCGGCAATCTGCACCGTGGCACTAAAAGGCTGTCGACCGGCCTCGGCACCGTCGACACTTACAGTAGGGGCGGACCAATTCTGATTTTGGGAACACACACAACCAATTATGGAACACTTTCACTCCATACCTCGACTAGAGGGGGAGTCAACGGCACAATCAGTTGGTATGTGTGGTCGTTTCGTCAATTTCACAGTCGCCGAAGAACTGCTCAGCACCACGGCTGAGATTCCCGGTTTGGCGCCCGTGCGTGCCGACGGCCCGTTGCCCACCTCCCGCTACAACATCGGACCGACCATGCCAATAGTTGCTCTTGCCCGCGAGCACCCCGGCCGCACAGGAACCATTGCTGCCACCGTGCGCTGGGGTTTAATTCCGCAGTGGGCCCGCGAAGTGCCAACAACACCTTTCTTCAATGCTCGTGCGGAAACCTGGCAGTCCAAACCGACTTTCCGGGACAGCCTGCCCTGCGCAATCCCCATGAACGGTTGGTACGAGTGGAAGAATCGCCAGCCCTACTTCGTCAGCTTCAGCGATGACGCACCGCTTTTCACCGTCGCGGGGCTGTGGGCGCGCTGGGGCGATATCGTCTCCGCCACAATTCTCACCACCGACGCCGTGAGACAGCTCGCGGATCTTCATCATCGTATGCCGCGCGTGCTTGCCGACGACGAAGTCAGTGACTGGTTGGATCTCTCGGCCTGGGCAGCAGACGGAGATGTTGGCATGACCAGCGCAGAAGTGGTGGACAAGCTGACCATCCGACCGGTCAACCGCGCCGTCGGCAATGTTGCGAATGAAGGATCGCACCTGCTGAATGGGCCCGATGGAGCAGCACCCGGCCACAACGAGGAGCTGTTTTAAGGCCGTATCAGCGGGGAGGTTGCAGGAGTAGCCGCAGGGTTAGCGGGCGATGTCGGCGACCGTGGCGTCGCAAAGCGAAACCAGATCAGCGGGTGACAGTTCGATGTCCCACCCGCGGCGACCACCGGAGACGAACACGGTGTCGGCGAGAGTAGCGGTCTCATCAATGACGGTGGGGAGCTTGCGGCGACCGCCAAGCGGGGAGATGCCGCCGGGAACGTAGCCGGTGGCAAGTGACGCGTCATGGGGGTCGGCCATCGTGGCCTTGGAAGCCCCGGCAGCCGCGGCGGCGGCCTTGAGGTTGAGCATTCCGGTGGCGGGGACGACGGCGATGGCCAGCCCAGTGAGTTTGCCGGATAGCTCGATAATGAGAGTTTTGAAGATGCGTTCGGGCTCGACACCGAGATGCTCTAGTAGCCAAGAGGCGGCCTCTTCGCCGAAGTTGTCGCTGCCGTGGGGGAATTGGTGAACGTGGAAGTCGATTCCGGCGTTCTGACAGACGGCGATTGCCGGGGTGGCGGCAGCGGATTTCTTGGCGGACTTCTTCGACATAATTTCCCATCGTTGCACACCAGTGCAGCTAAGCGACGAAATGCCTGGTGACGGGGGTCTGGCCGACTCGTGGGTGCGGATGTTTTAGGATAGGTAGCATGTCAGGTGATCAGACAGGAACATCGGCCATCCGGACTGATGAGTCGGATGAGGAGCTTGCGCAGCGCTTTGAGCGTGACGCCATGCCGCTTTTGGATCAGCTCTATGGAGCGGCGCTGCGGATGACGCGCAACCCCGCCGATGCCGAAGACCTGGTGCAGGAGACCTATATCAAGGCTTTTCAGGGCTTCCGCTCCTACAAACCGGGCACGAATCTGAAAGCGTGGCTCTACCGCATTCTGACGAATGCGTACATCAACAACTACCGCAAGGCGCAGCGTCGTCCTGCCGAGTACGCCACCGATGACATCACGGATTCACAGATCGCGGAAACCGCGTCGCACACTTCGATAGGGCTGCGCTCTGCTGAGGTTGAAGCGCTGGAAAAGCTTCCTGACGAGGAAATTCGTGACGCTTTGATGAGTCTCAAAGAGGACTACCGGATGGTGGTCTACTACGCCGATGTCGAGGGATTGCCCTACAAGGAGATCGCCGAAATCATGGGCACGCCCATCGGAACTGTGATGAGTCGGCTCCACCGTGGAAGAAAACAGCTCCGAGACGCGTTGCACAACGTAGCCGTGGAACGTGGATTCTTGAAAGAAGAGAAGGGAGATTCTCCGCGATGAGCCGAGAGTCGAGCCAAGATATGGAGCAGACGCCAGAGCGCGGGCACGCCTGTGAAGATGCTTTCTGTCAGGATGTCCACTCGCGCCTACACGCATTTTTGGATGGAGAGTGTGATTCGGAGGAGCGTCGCTTTCTCGAGGAACACATTCACAAATGCCCTCAGTGCTTGGAAGAGTTCGGTTCCGAGCAAGCTATACGACGGCTGCTACGCCGGTGCTGCCAGCAACCTGCCCCTGAGGACCTCCGTCAGCGCATTACCACTCGGATTCGCGTGTCCTATACGCGGGTGGAGTACCGCAGGTAGCTGCTGGCGGCTAGGTTTTGGTGCGTCATCTTTTGGCGCGTATTCCTTTGATGCTTAATGCGATGTTGCGTAATGCGGTAATGCGTAATGGGAAAATCCCAGGTCACGGTGATGTGGCCTGGGATATTTTTGTGGAGCTATTTGTGGAGCTAAGGGGAATCGAACCCCTGACCTTCGCATTGCGAACGCGACGCTCTACCAGCTGAGCTATAGCCCCATTGCTTTCGAGCAACCTAGCTGGAGCTGCTGTAAAAGCTCTGTTTTCAGACGTTACTCCGGTGGGGTTTGGGCTCCAAACTCGCTGGTAAGGTTCTGGCGGATGGTTAATCCGGAAAGCGAGGATGCGGTATCGACGAGGCATCGAAAAGGTGTTGAAAGTGACTAGGTTTATGACAAAAAACCGCGGGTGAATTCAATTCATGTGTCATGAACCTAGTCACTTTCAGACCTGCTACCCGTTGAGGTATCCGCTGGAGGCTTAAAAAACTCCACCCCGTCCCTCGGTGCAATACCGAGTTGTGCTGGAGTGGAGTGAGATGTCTTAGCCGGTGATGGCTAAGACTGCTGCAACTAAGGGCAACTTAGCTGTTCGGACGCTTGCCGTGGTTAGCCTTGTTCTTACGGCGGTCCTTGCGCTTACGGCCACGCTTGCTCATAGCTGGGCTCTCTTTCTATCGGGTTAAACAGGTATCAACCGGTATAGATTACACGGTACGAGGGTAAGTCCTTTAATTAGACCGTGGTGCTGGTGCGAGTGCGACGGGTGCGGCCGCGGTTGCGACGGCGCTTCAGTGCGCGACGCTCATCCTCGCTCATGCCGCCCCAGACACCTGCATCCTGGCCGGTCTCAAGTGCCCAGGCCAGGCACTGAGCAGTAACGGGGCAACGGTTGCAAACGACCTTGGCCTTAGCAATCTGGGCGAGGGCCGGGCCGGAGTTACCGACCGGGAAGAACAGCTCCGGATCCTCTTCACGACAAACGGCCTTGTGACGCCAATCCATGACAAACTCCTAAAACATTACGAGCCCCGGGTGAGGGCAGGGTTAAATTTCCTTGCGGGAAGGCAGCTCCGGAAATGGATTTCGTCAGACACGACAAATCGCCGTATCTCAACGAAGGTTGGGGTTCATTCCCGGTTGCCCAGGGGTATTAGGCATCTTGGGAGGGGCCACCTGTTCCATCGCCTATACGACGTGAAAGGTAGTGGGGACTCACCAAAGAGTTTGCGCCTAAAAAGGCGAGACTTGCATGGTTACACAACCAGTGAACTGCGTGCCTGTCTCGCTGACGATTTACATGTTTTCACGACTGGGGCGGTTCGTAAAGAGCAAAATGAATAAAAGTGCCAAACCTCACAGAAAAGTGAAGTTTTGGTTAAAACGCCAGGTCAAAACTGGCCCTTTGTGGGGGTAAAATTAGTTTTGGTAATTGCAGTAGTGAGGGTGTATGGCGCATTTTTGTTGGCTTGTCAGTAAACAGTTGCAGTTTAAGTCGGGTTTGCCTCGGCTTTTTGGCTAGCACTGAACAGTCGGCGTGTGCGATCCATGACCTTTTTGGTCACCACAACGAGCAAGCGCTCGTCCACGGGGCGGGTAGCGACTTTCTTGGTGAACTGGTCCTCGGTGTAATCGTCGGCACGCGCCACAAAATTGATAGCGCCTTGCTTAACACGGATGTTGAGGGACTCACACTGATTGATGTACTCGCCGTCCAACTGGAGACGAAGTGGGGCAGTAGCGGTGAGCTCGATGTGCTGGACGTTGTCGGCGCGTCGTTCGCGGGCTTCGACGTGGAAGGGGGAACGCAGTCGGGTGAAGAAACCGGCTAAATTGGCTGCGGCGACAAGTCCCGTCACTCCCCTCAGGGAAGTGAAGCCATAAAAGCCCAGGCCCCTGCGTAGGGACACAGTGGGGTTGGTGACGATGGGGAGGTCGCCGAGGAATGTCCAGGGATTGGAGTTAGACACCACGGCCATTGCGAGATCACGGCCAAACTCCGTGCCGTCGATAGTTGCGGTGATTTGTGGCGGGCTTTTGCGCAACTGATTCCATGCGGTGAAAATTGCCGGCAAATAGCGCACGGCTTTGGCGCGGGTACCGTTTTGTCGGAGCTGTTCCATGGTGGAAATGACTTCCGCATCGATGCCGATACCGGCATTGACCACGAAGCATCGCTCCGCTGCATGTCCAACGCTGATAGTGCTGCGGGTTCGGGAGCGCAGCAGACTTGCGATGTACCACGCGGCATCTACGGGGTCGCGGGGAATACCCAACGCGCCTGCCAAAACGTTGGCGCTGCCGGTGGGAATTGTCGCGATGGCAGGCAGGTCAGTGGCTGGCAGTGCGGAGAATGGGTTGGAGTTCATGAGCCCATTGACAATCTCGTTAATGGTTCCGTCGCCGCCGAGAGAAATAATGACGTCGTAATCGCGAACCGTTTTACCCGCCACCATTTCCGCAGCATGGCCAGGGTAGGCGGTAAACATGGATGTCAAGCGAATCCCCTCGACCGAGCGAAGCGCCCGCACAACGCCGGGCATACGTCGAGCAGTGTTACTGGTCGAATTCGGATTGGAGATTAGCAACGCACGCACAGGCACCAAGAATAGTGCATGAGCAGACTTGTGATGGGCGCATTGGCCGGTATGCCTCCAGGGTGTATTCATCGGTTCGCACCGGGCTAACATGTAGGGCGTGAGTAACCAGAAAAACAGCAGCAATGCGCCCAAATCGCGTACTACCGACCAGCTTGCGGCAGCCGACGGGCCGATCGCCGCACCTCAGGTTGTTATGGTCGGTGCGTGGATTGGTGTCGCCGAATGTGCCCTCGGTCTGGGCTACGGGATCTTCCTTCTCATTCGTGATTTGATGGGGTACCGCGACGAGGCCGCGGTCATTTCCGGTTGGGGTACCGCGCTGTGGTTCCTTCTCATTTTCGGCGCTGTTCTCGCTGGTGCGATTATGTTGCTGCGTGGCGCCCGATGGGGGCGCGGGCCGATTATTATGCTCAACCTCTGCTTGCTGGGCGTGGCCTATTACATGTTCCGCTCGAGCGCTTTTCTGCTTGCTCTACCGACGGCGGCAGCTTCAATTGCTGCGCTGGCCTGTATGTTTAGTCCGAAGGCGATTGATTGGGCTGCCCGCTCTTTCTAAGCTTCGATGGCGAACGCGTCGACTGACTCACCGCGCTGAACTAGTAGCGTGTCACCGACAACCGCAAGGCGCACGGGCACTTCCGGCTTGTCCGCATTATTTGCATGAGTGGACTTCGCAGCTGCAGGCAACGGGAGTGTGCCGATAATCTCGAGAGTCTTGGCATTCAATACCGCGACTCCGTCAGCGACTGGCATGAAAACATGCTCACCCCATGGAGCTGGGGTTCCTGTGGCCTCAGGAAACTCGAAATCCGGCGCCAGGGTGCTCGGGCGGAAGCCCAGTAAACCACGCGGCGACCACCACGTCATGTGATGGGGAAGATCCGTTGTAAAAGGCGCACGCGGGGCATCGCCGTTGGAGTTAGCTTCCGCCGGTGCTGGACGCAGGGTAGTCTCACCCAGCGCCAATTCAGTTAGCATCGTGCCGTCCATACGAAAAACTCGGATGCGATTGTCTGACAGTACCGCCGCCGTGTCCTGGCCAATCGATACCAGTGACATATCTGCAGTTACCGGACCAAGGTCAATATCGCTCTTGACCTCCGGTTTCCGAGACTCCTCCGGATTTGCCGCCTGCATGACCAGGCGCCCGTGACCATCGCAGTTGTTTACGACGGCCAGCAGCTCCACGCGCGTGAGCGCACTGATAATCGAACACTCCGGATGCGGCTGCATCTTCGGTTCCGGAGACGCTGGAATCTTGCCGTACTCGACTACTCGGACCAGGTCAGAGCGCCACAGCTCCAGGAATCCAGAGTCGTAGACACCCGCGTATGAGTTCGAGCGCACGGCGGCAGGGCTGTCAGCCGCAATCGATTTACGGGTCGCGACATACTGCCCCGAGTCGGGCTTGAGTGCAACGGTCTCACCGCAGCCAGCTGCCCCACGAAAAGTCGCGAAAACTTGGCCATCACTGCCCGAGAGCGCACAAAGCGGAATATCTCGTCGATAGTGCCAGCGCTCCGTGCCGTCGTTAAGCGAGATAGCACGCACGCCCCGGTCCTCAGCAACGATGAGGGAGTTGTCCATCACCAGTGGCGCCGGGGAGATGGTCTGCGTGCTTGTGCTTGCCGACGATTCGGTGGACCACACCGGCCGGAGAGTATGTGGCATTGCCTCCGGATCGTTCGCGGCCGGGGCTTGCGCTGTGCTGCTCGTCGGTGCCGTGGATTCAGTGCGATTGACCTTACGAGCCGGAGAAGCGACCCATGTCCAACCGACGACTAGCACTACGGCGATGATGAGAACTACTGATGCGATTCGATTGCGGCGCAGTCGGGTCTCTGCAGTGGTGGGCTCAGCGTTGGCTTGTGGTGACTGCAGCACGGTTGGAATGTCCTGTCGACGAGTGGTCGTGGCGAGAGGTGAGGCGGGGAGTTGGCACGCGCAGCGGCCTAGCTGCGACGATGAGAATTGGAGTGGCCGGCCCGCTTTGAGCTTCGTCCTTGGCCGCGATTGCGATGATGAGCCTGTGAGCGGTTGTTTCGCGGGCCTCTTCCGCCACGCCCGCGAGGTGGTCTGGAACCCAACACCGGGCGGGCTGGCCCGACCTTCTCATCGATCCCCTCGGGGATGTCTAGAGCTTCAGCGAGCTCGGGGGAGGTGGAAAACCACGTCGGAATCTCGGCCATGTCCAGGTCGAGAGCATCAGAAATAGCCTTCCACTTTGTGGTTTCATCCCAGCCGACGAGCGTAACGGCGACACCGCTGTGTCCCGCGCGGCCGGTGCGGCCGATGCGGTGGACATAGGTCATTTCGTCATCGGGCACCTGGTGGTTGATGACGTGGGTGACATCGTCGATATCGATACCGCGAGCCGCGACATCGGTTGCGACCAGGACGTCGACGTCGCCATTTCGGAACGCCGTCAGCGAGCGCTCACGTGCAGGCTGGCCCATATCGCCGTGGACGGCGGTGACCAGGAAGCCGCGCTCGCCGAGCTGCTCAGCAACCGAGGCGGCGCCGCGCTTCGTGCGAGCAAAAATGATGGTGCGACCACGACCGTTGGCTTGCAGGATGCGGGCAATGACCGAGACCTTATCCATCTGGTGCGATTGGAAAACAATCTGTTTAGTGGTCTCGTGGACTGTGGCCTCTTCCTCGCCTGATTCAGCGCGGATGTGCACCGGGCGATTCATAAAGGTACGTGCGAGAGTCAGAATTGGGCCCGGCATTGTTGCCGAGAAGAGCATGGTCTGACGTTCATCTGGCACCGCAGCCAGAATCTTCTCGATGTCCGGCAGGAAGCCCAAGTCGAGCATTTCGTCGGCCTCGTCGAGAACCAAAATCTTTACGCCTGACAGCTCTAGATTATTGCGCTGGTAAAGATCGATGAGACGGCCGGGAGTACCGACGATGATGTCCACACCGCGGTCTAGCTGTTCAATCTGTTCCTCATAAGGGCGGCCACCGTAAATAGTGCACACACGCAGATTGGTTGAGTGCGCAGCGCGGGCCAAATCCTCGCCGACCTGCACACATAGCTCACGGGTGGGGACGATGATGATTGCGCGGGCAGTGCCATCCGGTTCTGGAATGCGGGCGTCATCAAAGACGCGGTCAATAAGGGGGACACCAAAACCAAGAGTTTTTCCCATTCCAGTACGGGCTTGGCCGATAATGTCCGTGCCGTCGAGCGCCAAGGGCAGCGTCAGTTCCTGGATGGCAAATGTGCGGGTGATTCCTTCGTCGGCGAGTGCGTCGCAGATTTCCGCGGCGACCCCCAATTCGACGAATGTCGGGGACTGGGACTCTGCCACGGCGACTCCTTTGCTGTTTGTAACCTCACGTGACACGACGGCTTAATCGGTCTCTCTAATCCTAGCCGCTTTGGGAATGGTTATGATGTCACCTATGGACATCACTATTGGATTTGCAGACAATACGCGTGAGCTGAACATTGAAAACGTCGCTGGTGGTGAGGAGGTCAAGGCTGCGATCTCCCAGAAGCTGGCTGCTGGCGAAGGTGTGATTGAGCTCAGCGACGGCGCTGGTCAGGAGTACCTGATTAATGCTGACAAGGTCGCCTACGTCCGTACCGGTAATAACGCAGACCGTAAGGTTGGCTTCTTCGCCTAATGACGCAAGAACCCTTTCTCGTACGCATTGCAAGGAGTTGGGGGTGGCGAGCCTATGCCATCCCTGTACTTGTGGTGCTCACAGTCATCATTCTCTTCGACATCTTCACTGCTGAAGATGATTCTTCAGGTTCCGGCACTGGCACTGTCGCCTCGCAGAGTGGCAATGGTCGCCCTGGTCCGGTGCCCGGTGAGGGATACGGTGATGGTTACGAGGGAGGGCAGTTGCCACCCGGTCCGGCCTTTGCCACGGAACCCTCGGGAAATTTTAAAGATGTCACCGTGGCGCATCCCCGTGTTGGGGAGGGGCGCGACAATGCGGTCAGGTATTCCGTGGAAATTGAAGACAACATTGATGTTCCTTCGATTGGTGGCGAGCGCGCCTTTGCAGAGACGGTGAACTCGATTCTGGCCGATCCACGTGGCTGGACAGCTAATCCAGATTTTTCTTTCGAGGCAGTGCCTCGCGACCAGGATCCGACGATTGTCGTGCAGCTTTCCGCGACTGGAACCGCACATCAGCTGTGCGGCAACACCTTGGGAATGGAGACCTCCTGTTACCTGTCTGGGCAGCGGGAAGGTGAGCCTGGGCGCGTGGTCGTCAGTATCGCCCGGTGGGTTCGAGGTGCCCTGCCTTTTGAGGGGGACCTGGGATTGTATCGCCAATACCTTATTAATCACGAGGTTGGTCACGGACTTGGGTACGCGGTTCACGAGCCCTGTCCGAGGGACGGCGGTATCGCGCCAATCATGATGCAGCAGACCCTGAGCGTGTCGAACGATGAACTGCACAAAATCGACAGCAGCGAGGTCTATCAGGTCGATGGTAAGACGTGTTCTGTCAACGGCTGGCCGTACCCATTTGGGGCGGACGACGATACGGCCGCACCGACTCAGAAAGCAAGGTAGTAGCAGATTATGATCGCCACTCCTCCCGACCGTGTTTTAGAGGCCTTTGGTGCCGAGGGCGAGCCGCATCGTGCCGGGCGAGCTTGGGACAATGGCTGGGTCTACGACGATTCCATTGTCCTTTCGCCGGTACATAATTCGGCGCAGGCGCTGTGGTCTGCAAAGGTTCGCAGTGCGCTAGATGTCGATGGCGTCCGAGTGGCGAAATCTGTGCGTACCAGTGACGGCCGCTTGGTTATTGCTGGGTGGCAGGCTCGTCATTTCATCCCGGGGGGATTCGCGCCACGTGCCGATGAAACCATTGTGGCCGCTGGTCGCGTGGAAGAGTCGCTTGCCAGTATTGAACGGCCACAGTTCCTCCTTGATAAGGAGCCCGATTACTTCGTCATGTGTAATCGCGCAGCTTGGGACTCTGACCCAATCGGCATCCTCGAGCAGCTTCTCGACGCGGATAGCGTCCCCCGCGCCGATTGTGCCGAGGCTCTCACGATCTCCGGTGATCTTCTCCAGCTGCGGGCAGAGATGGTTGTGCCAACGGAGCTTCTGCAGGTCTGTCACGCAGACCTCGTCGGCACGCTGCTTTACGACGGCACGGCCGCCCCGGTTCTCACCGATATCGTGCCAGCGTGGCATGTCCGTGGTTGGACAGCTGCCTTGGCGGCAGTGGATTGTCTGTCCATGATGGGGGCTGATGAGGAGCTACTGCGGCGCTTCGATCACCTGCCGGATTTCGGTCAGTTGCTCGTTCGTGCGATGTGTTATCGACTTTTTGTCCACGCTGTTAGTCCAGAATCGCAGCCGAGTGCGTATCGCGGTCTGTTCCGCGCGGCTTCGCTAGTTCGCGCGTTTGTGTCTAAGTAACGCCGGGCAGTATTTACGGGAGTTTTTGGGGCGGGGGTATTTTTCTCCTTATTTCGAATGGGTGTTCGAGTATCGGTCCGGAGGTTGTGCCACAATGGTGCACATGAACGTAGATGGAATGCCGAAGGTTCGGTTCGTCCAGGAGGAACCTCCTCGTCGTCGGCAGTGGTTGGGTACTGCGGTAGAGGCGCTTTTCCCTTCCCATAATCAGGCGCTCGTGGTAGAGAACAAGCTTGTAAACCAGTCTGTTGTGCGCGTTTTAGGCGGCCCAGGGACTGGAAAGAGTTCGCTGCTGGCAGATCTCGCGGTGGACTACATGCAGGCGGGCATTCCGGCGGACAGCATTTTGGTGGTGTCACAGTCAAAAGAGGCCGCTGCGGAATTGAGGCGGGATATTGACAGGCGTTTTGCCTCTGAACTGGGGGAAGGCGGTTCGGTCGGGGCAGGCCAAGGTGGCATGGTGCGTGCCGTGCATTCACTTGCCTATGCAGTAGTACGTGATGCCGCCGTCAGTCGGGGAGAGCCTGAACCATCGTTGACCACTGGTGCACGCCAAGATGCTGTCGTGCGGCAACTTTTGGTCGGACATGCGGAAGATGGTGGTGCGTATTGGCCAGAGCGGTTGCGCCCGGCTCTCCCATTAGTCGGTTTTTCCCGTGCAGTTCGTGACTTTCTGCTGCGTGCAGCTGAGCGGGGGATTGATGCCCCGAGGCTTCAGCAGCTCGGCGTGGACTATGGCATTGAGTCGTGGTGTGCGGCTGGCAAGTTTATGGCGGAGTATCAGCAGACTATGCGGTTGGCGTGGGAGCCCAGCCTGAACGCTGCAGAGATTGTCTCTGCGGCATTGATGGAGCTGGATGCAGACGCGCAAGCACTGGCTCGGTGGGGAAAGTCGGTGGTGCTGGTCGATGATGCTGAACACCTATCCCCGGAAGCTGCGCGTCTTGTGGATCGGTTTGTGTCGCAGGCAGCCGTAGCCGTCATTACTGGTGATGAAGATCAATCGGTATTCCATTTCCGCGGTGCTAATAATGACTATCTCCGGGGGACTGGTGAGGTCGAGTACAAGGCAATCCACTTGCAGCAGTCTTACCGCTGTAACGCTGATATCGCGGATTTAGTCAACGCAGTTTCTCAGCGCTTGCCTCAGGCTCCTGCATACCGTGGCATTGTCGGTTCAGTTGGAGCACAGGAAGCTCGTGAATCCGAAGTCGGAAACAACAGCGAGGCCGGCGCCGCGGAAAACTCGTACGCAGCTAAGAGTGCAGTAAAAATAGCTATTCATCCTTCTGAACGTGCACAGCGAGCCACAGTCGCGGACTACTTCCGGCGCCTTCATATCGACGAGGGAGTGGCATGGAAGGATATGACGGTCATCGTCCGGTCCGGTGCAGGGGAGTCCTCTCTGTTCCGTGCGTTGTCGCGTGCGGGTGTGCCTGTGCAGATTGACCCAACGGACATCGTGCTAAGTCATCAGCGATTGGTGCGAGCGCTGATGGTGGCGTTGCGGGCAACTATGAACCAGCTCGATGACGTGGAGTGGGACGAGTTCCTCTCCGGCCCATTGGTCAACATGGATCCGATTGTCAAAGAGCGTCTGCTGCGCGGAATTCGAAAGGCCGACCTGTTCGGCGGGGCAGCGATGACTCAGCTCATCGGAATCTTGAAGGCAGAGGGACTCACAGCTGAACAGCTGGAGCTTATTGAGTCTCTTTCGCAGCGTGAACGTCAGGCGCTGCAGGTGCCGCTGGATCTGTTGAGCGCAGCTCGTGAAGCGTTGCGCGATGGTGTGGAAGCAACTTTGTGGGCAATTTGGCAGTCCACTGGTTTGGCAGACCATCTGGTGGCGGCATCGTTGCGCGGCGGTACAGCTGGCGCATCGGCTGACCGCGATTTGGATGCTGTGATGGCACTGTTCGACTTTGCTGGTGACCGTGTGGAGCTGAATCCAAAACTGACGGTTGACGGTTTTATCGCTTCTGTGGAAGAGCAGGAGCTGCCCATCGGCGCACGTGACCGTAGCGGGGTAGAGCGAGATGCCGTGCGCATTCTCTCAGCCCATGCGGCTCTGGGCAGGCAGTGGAAAGCAGTAGCAGTTGTCGGAGTCCAGGAAGGCCAGTGGCCCAGCCTCGGTGTGACTGGCTCGGTGATGAAGCAGAACGAGTTCATCGGTCTCGTCGATCACGGAATTGGGCCGCGGGAGTACATCAATTCCATGGCCGATGCGTTGGCGGAGGAACGTCGTTTGCTGCACGTCGCGGTATCACGGGCGAGCGACAGGGTACTGCTGACCGCAGTCGATTCTCCTGACGATGTTGGGGTTCCCAGTCCGTTTATTATCGAGCTCGTTGAAAAGCTCGGTAATTCGGTGACGGAGCTGGCGAAACAGTCGGAAGCCTCGTCGTCTGCGAACGGAGTCGGGGCTACGGCTAATGAAGCAAACGCCGGCAATCCGGATGTTGCAGAGGAAGAAGATGTCGCATGGGCCGGTGAAGGCCTGCCACGGGTGCTCTCTGTGGAGTCACTGCTGGCAGAACTGCGTGCAGCCGTTGTGGACGATGCGGAGACTGAGACGCGGCGTCGACAAGCTGCACGTCAACTCGCGCGATTGGCGCAGGTTGAGGTTGCTGGCGCACATCCAGACACCTGGTGGGGGCTCCGTGCACCGTCGACTTCGAAGCCGGTAAATGACAAGAAGCCGATGAGGATCAATCCCTCCAAGGTGGAAGCAACCCTGAGTTGTCCGTTGAAGGCCATGTTGGATAAATCAGCACCGACATCGGCCATGTATCTGGGCTCTCTACTGCATCAGGCGGTAGAAGCAGTCGCCAAGGGAGTGACTGTGCCTGAGGCTCAGTCTGAGATCCGGCGTGTTTTTGGGGACCTGTCCGATGATCCGGAGTGGCGTAAGCGTACTGAGGAAGAGACCTGGTTGACCGGGCTGGAGGATTGGCAGCGGTGGATTGAGACTAAGAAAGATATCGGAACCGAGGTTCCGGTAAAAGTCAACATCAACGATGACATCGTGATTGTCGGACGAATCGACCGGTTGATTGAAGACGCTGATGGTGCAGTTCAAATCGTCGATATTAAAACCGGTAAGACAGCGCCCTCCGGTAAAGAAGTAGAAGGACACGCACAGCTAGCTACATATCAGCTGGCGTTGTCGAAGGGGAAGCTCGTTGAAAGCGGAGATGGGCTTACTGTGGACAACGGCGAAGGCATTGAACAATCTGGGGCATACCTGGTATTTCCGCGAAAGTCACACAATAAGACCATTATCACTAGCCGAGAACAGTCAAAGCTCACGGAAGACAAGTTGGCTGACTGGGAGCGTCGCGTGGAGCAGGTAGCACGTGCGACGTCTGGCCCGCGTGCCTTGGCGCTCGCTGGTGATCATTGCAAGTTCTGCACGCTTTCGAAGGCGTGCCCGGCAGCAGAAGGGAATCGGTAGTCATGTCGGAGGAACGAACCATCATTGATCCCGTCACCCTGTCGGAGATGATGGGGCAGGACTTTCCGCCCACTCCGCAACAAGCGGCGGTAATCGGTGCACCGATGGAACCAATGCTTGTTGTCGCCGGTGCCGGTGCTGGTAAAACAGCGACAATGGCTGCCCGTGTCGTGTGGTTGGTCGCCAACGGCTTTATCCGCCCAGAAGAAGTTCTAGGTTTGACCTTCACCAGGAAGGCAGCGCGCGAGCTCGGCGTCCGTATCCGCCAACAGCTGAATGCGCTTGCTTCCTCCGCTGCATTTCGTGCACAAGCTTCACCAGAGGTATTAGCAAGCCTCGAGGTCATTGCCCCAACCACGCTTACTTACGATGCTTATGCCTCTGAAGTCGTGAGCAATTATGGTCTTTTGCTGCCGACGGAGCCGGGGGTCACCATTATGGATGGCGCGACGCAGTGGCAGTTGGCCTGGGAAACAGCTCGCAATGTGACCGAAATTGATGTCGATATTGCACCATCAACGCTGGCTAGTCGCATTATTGAGCTGGGGTCGAACATCGACTCAAACTTATCTACCCCGCAGGCGATTCGCGAGGAAACCGAAGCGTTCATCAGCAATATTGAGCAGACCCCGCAGAAGGGTAAACGCGAGGGACTAATTGGCGATCTACAGGGCATCGTCGATAAGCAGCGGGAGAGATTAGAGATTTTGCCGCTGGTAGAGCAGGTTCGAGCTCGGTGCAATGAAGAAAATGTCGCCACCTTCGGTATGCAGATGGCTCGGGCGGCCCGGCTAGCCACCGACTTCGCGGAAGTCGGGGAGGAGGAGCGGCGTCGCTTTAAGATCATCATGCTCGACGAGTACCAGGACACGTCGCACACACAGCGGCTGTTCCTGCGTGCGCTGTTCTCCGGTGGTTGTGTCACCGCTGTCGGCGATCCGATGCAGGCAATTTATGGCTGGCGAGGAGCAACGGCCGAAAACCTTGTGCAGTTTGTCAATGATTTTCCGCGGTCGGATGGGCAGCCAGCGGAGAAAAAGCAACTGACCATTTCTTGGCGAAACCCGCGGTCAGTGCTGCAGCTTGCTAACGCAGTCTCCGACCGTGCTTTTGCGGGGCAGGCTCGTACGGTAGAGGCACTGGATGCAGGGCCAAAAGCAGGCCAGGGCGAGGTGCAGCTTGCTTTCACTGCAACCGGTGAGGAAGAAGTTGCATACATCGCAGATTGCATGGAGGTGCAATTACGCGAATGTGAAGCAGCTGGCAACAAGCTCGATGCCGCCATCCTGGTTCGGACAAATGCTGAATCGGCTGTCTATTTAGATGCACTGTCTGAGCGGGGTGTGCCTGCAATCATTGTGGGACTCGCTGGATTACTGCACTTGCCCGAGGTCATGGATATCACCTCGGTGATGAAGATATTGGTCGACCCCAGTTCAGACCAGGATGCTCTGCGTCTGCTACTCAGCCCACAGTTCAATTTGGGTGCCGCAGATGTAGAGGCACTTCGCACTCGTGTAGATCAGCTGGCAATGGCAGGAAAGGACGAGTTGGCCCGAAAGAAGGGCAACGTCGAAGAGACTTCAGACTCCTCACCGCTTTCCCAGCTCGCTCGCCAGTATGACAAGCTCGTGGAAGATGCCGAAGCAGCATCGTCCGCGGTGGGGCTGGGGCACGCCATCGCCGACCCGGATATTCGTTTTTACGACGGCACCCCGCTGGCGCGCGGCAGTGCGGAAAAAAATGGGCGGTTGGTCTGCAGCGAGTCACTGAACTACACAGATGAAGCAATGGTGCGCATCGCACAGTTGGGTGCAAGCCTACGAAAACTACGTCGGTTCTCGCTGAATAAGCCTCTGCCGGAACTGGTCGAGGACATCGCTACTGAGTTTGGAATTCGCGTAGAAGCAGCGGCTGGACAGTACGGTTCCGCTACCGCGATAACCAGGCCGACAACCGCACATCTGGATAGGTTTGTCGATATCGCTGCGACGTATTCTCAAAATGTCTCGGACGATGTGACAGGGTTTTTGAACTATCTGGAATTCGCTGTCGAACACGATGATGGCTTGGAACGGGCACCTATGAACATGCCGGAAAACTGTGTCCAAATCATGACTATGCACAAGTCAAAGGGCTTGGAGTGGGAAACCGTTGCTGTTCCGGGCATCACCACCAGCAAGTTCGACAAAGTTGATTTGTCATCGTGGCTCACCAATTCAGTTCAACTTCCTCCTGGTGCAATTACCCAAGTGGATCCGCTAACGGCTAGTGCAGATACAACAGAGGATGCAACACAGCTTGCAGCAGGCGATTGGGCTCCTGTCGCGGATTCTGTCGATAGCAATGCCCCCGAACTGGACATATCAGGCGCAGATAACCAGACCGACCTCAACAAGGTGATCAAAGCCTACAAGGAAGAGCTGCGAGAAGTGGAAAGGGAAGAGAAGCAGCGCCTTTTCTACGTTGCCATGACTCGCTCTGCAAAAAAGCTCATTGTTACTGCAAGCAGGCGGCCTAATCCGAGCTTGAAGAATCCCACTGACGTGTCGGCGGACTTCGCAGCCATCGCCACGCAATTCAGTGACTATGTGGTGTCGTGGACAGATGGGGAGGACCCTGAGGTAGAGGACACTGAAGTCGATTTGGACTGCGACACTGCGGTTGATGGGGTGGTCTGGCCCGTCGATACCCTGGGCAACCGCCGAGATAGTGTGCAGCGAGCAGCCGAAAGCGTCATGCGCTACATGGGCGAAGACCAGGATGAGCGCCCCATTGCAGGTGACCTGTCTGAGGTATGGGAAACGGAAACGACCATTCTCGTGGATGAAATCCGTCGAGCTAAGGCCGCGGAGATTCATCTACCAATGCCGACAAGCATGTCCACTAGCGAATACCAAGCCATGATTGCGGATCCGGTCGCGTTTGCTCGTCGGAAAGCACGCCCGGTGCCGTTTAAGCCAAACCGATTCGCGCGCCGAGGTACGGCATTCCACGCTTGGTTGGAGAATCGCTTCGGTGCACACAGTCTGCTGGACGATGAGGATCTCTTCGGGGATCAACTGGATGACTTCCTCGGCACAGAACAAGTCGCGTCCGAACGCGAACTGGAGAAATTGAAGGCGAACTTCGAGGCATCTGAGTGGGCTGACCGCACGCCAACGCATGTAGAGGTGCCGTTTGAAATTGCCATCGGGCAGAGGCGGGTCGTCGGCCGAATCGACGCGGTGTTTAACGACAACGGGAAGTGGAGCGTCATTGACTGGAAGACAGGCCAGATGCCGCGCGGAAAGGAAAGGGAAGTAGCGGCGCTACAGCTGGCGATTTACCGCCTGGCGTGGTCGGATAGGCTGCGCGAGATGGGAATGGAAACTGCCCCCGAAGACATTGAAGCCGGGTTCTTCTACGTTTCGGCAGGACGGACGCTAATACCAGATGAAGCGCTACTGCCAAGCAGGATAGAGTTAGACAGGAAGATGCGCGAGCTGATTGGATAATCATCTACGTATGTAACTGCCGCGTGGCCGTGGCCAGTTATCCAGGTGAAAGCAGCAGTTTGTATGCGCTATTTTTCACCGGGAGGAGTTTTCATGAAAGGCAGGCGAGGAGCGGTTGCGTAATCCAATTCGGAAATCTTCGGGATACGAAACCGGGCTCAATGATCTTCCCGGGCATGCACTGCTGGGAGTCATTGGTCTGCCTGAGTCCGCGCCGAAGAATCCTTGGCGGCTAATCATACGTCGTTTGAACTACGCCGTGTTTTTGCTGCTGATTGCATCCGTCGTGGTCTACTACGACCACGACGGATACACGGAGCCTCTCACCTTCATCGATGCGGTGTATTACTCGGCTGTCAGCCTGTCGACGACGGGCTACGGTGACATCACGCCGGTGACTCAGAGGGCTCGATTACTCAATATTTTGATCATTACGCCACTGCGTGTGGCCTTCCTTGCTCTCTTGGTCGGTACTACTCTGACCGTTTTGACCCAAGAGTCTCGGAAAACCCTGCAAATTCAGCGCTGGAGGAGACAGTTGCGCAACCACACCGTCGTTATCGGATACGGCACCAAGGGTCGTTCTGCCATTGCAGCTCTTCTCGCGGACGGCGTAGATCCGGCAGAAATCGTTGTCATTGATACGGACAAGGAAGCACTCGACCACGCTTCGAATCAAGGCTTGGCGACGGTGCATGGGTCGGCTACTAAATCTGATGTGCTGAAGTTAGCTGGTATTCAGCGTGCCCGCTCTATAGTCGTTGCACCGAACAAAGATGACACAGCGGTGCTGGTCACGTTGTCGGTCCGTGAGTTGGCGCCGGGTGCCTCAATTGTGGCCTCGGTGCGTGAATCAGAAAACCGCCACTTGTTGACGCAGTCAGGTGCAGACCAAGTGGTTATTTCTTCTGAAACCGCCGGCCGAATGCTGGGGCTGGCCACGGTGACTCCTTCGGTGGTTGAGATGATGGAAGACCTCCTGAGCCCGGATGAAGGATTCTCTGTTGCAGAGAGGCTGGTCACCGAAGAGGAAATCGGTGCCAGCCCACGGCACCTCGCGGATATTGCACTCGGCGTGGTGCGCTCGGGTGAGCTGTACCGAATTGATTCACCGGAGTGTGAGTCGGTGGAGCCAGGCGACCGGCTGCTGTACGTCCGCCGTGTCTACAGCAATGACGAATAGCACTCGACCAGTTTAAAAAATGGGGTCTAACAACTTTTTGACTTACTCAGAGGCGGATGTGAACGAGCCGGATTATCTAGCTGGGCTGGATCCAGACCAGCGCGAGGCAGCAACGGCTCCGATGGGGCCGGTGTGCATTCTTGCTGGAGCCGGTACAGGTAAGACCCGAACAATTACTCATCGCATCAAGTACCTCATTGACCAGGGGTTTGTGCAGCCGCAGAAGGTATTAGCGGTGACATTTACCTCGCGTGCAGCAGGGGAGATGCGCGACCGCCTGGCAAAGATGGGAACGCCTGGAGTCCAGGCGCGTACTTTCCACTCGGCAGCTCTTCGCCAGCTGCGCTACTTCTGGCCCCAAGTCGCCGGTGATATGCCCTGGCAGCTGTTGGATGACAAGAAATTCCGTGTTGTCGCCCAAGCAGTACGTCGAGTGGGCCTGGACACCTCCAAGGAAACAATCCGCGATGTCATGGGCGAGATTGAGTGGGCGAAGGCGACTTTGGCCGGTGCGGATCAGTACCAAGCCGCGCTGCGGGAGCATGGGCGCACGGCGCCTCTGTCTGCGGAAAAAATTGTCGATTGCTATCGCGCTTACGAGGACATAAAAACCACTCCTGACGGGCTATTGCTTGACTTCGACGACCTGCTCATTCACACCGCCGGTGCGATGGAGAATTCCCGTGCAGTGGCGGAGGAATTCCGCAACCAGTATCGGTGCTTCGTCGTCGATGAGTACCAGGATGTCACCCCGTTACAGCAGCGAGTTCTCAACGCCTGGCTGGGAGACCGCGACAACCTCACAGTTGTCGGGGACGCCAACCAGACGATTTACTCCTTCACAGGTGCGACTCCGCAATATCTGATGAACTTCTCTCGGGACTATCCGGAAGCCACAGTGGTTCGCCTGCAGCGGGACTACCGATCGACCCCACAGGTCGTCGAGTTGGCCAACAATGTCATCGGCCGTGCGCAGGGGCGTATCGCCGGCTCGCGGCTGAAACTGATTGGGCAGCGTGAAGACGGCCCGGAGCCGACTTTCAATCAGTACGACGATGAGCCGATGGAAGCTCGCGCGACCGCGCGCAGCATCAAGCGGCTTATCGACGCGGGAACGCCGGCATCGGAGATTGCCGTTTTGTACCGCATCAACGCACAGTCCGCAGTTTTTGAGCAGGCTCTGTCCGAGGTAGGAGTCGCCTACCAGGTTCGTGGCGGGGACGGTTTCTACCAGCGTCCCGAGATCCGCGATGCCATCGCCGCACTTGTGCGAGTTTCCCGTTCCTCACGGACCGTTCCGACATTGCAGGGCACGAATCTATTGGATTTGGTCAAGCAGGTTTTCGCGGGTCTTGGCATGACTGACCAAGAGCCGGAAGGCGCTGGTGCCAGGGAACGTTGGCAGTCACTGCGCGCCCTATTTGACCTGTGTAAGGACATCGTTCATGCCAACACCGAGGTCAATATCCAGGCGCTCCTCGGCCAATTGCACACCCGGCAGCAGGCCAAACATCCACCGACGCTGGATGGCGTGACGCTGGCTAGCCTGCATGCAGCCAAGGGGCTGGAGTGGGATGCGGTGTTCCTCGTTGGGCTTACCGACGGTTCGCTGCCTATCCAACATGCGCTGAATAAATTCGACCGATCTCCTGCACAGGGGGCGGAAGCCATCGAAGAAGAGCGCCGTCTGTTCTATGTCGGCATTACTCGAGCCCGCGAACATCTGGAGCTATCTTGGTCATTGTCGCGGACAGAAGGCGGCCGCAGGTCACGTCGCCGCACACGATTCCTCGATGAACTCGACATTGATGTCTCTGACTACTCGGCTGAGGCACAGCGAAGCTCAAGGAGCTCTAGTTCCCGCAGTAAGCGTCAGCAGTCCAAACAGTGCAAGGGCTGCACTAAGCCATTGCATACCGATGCCGAGCGGATCTCAGGGCGCTGTGAAGAGTGCCCAGTCAGTGCGGATCCTGCACTACTGGAAGCATTGCGTGCATGGCGTCTGGAAATGTCGAGGGAAATGACCGTCCCCGCATTCGTGATCTTCTCCGATGCGACCCTTCTGGCCATCGGTGAGCAGCAGCCGACTACGCCGGAGGAACTTCTGCAAATTCCGGGAATTGGAGAAGCGAAGCTCAATCATTTCGGCGAAGGCATCTTGGGAATCGTCAATTCTTTTGTGAATTCCTAGCCAGATTCTGCTCAAGGCACTTCGAATTACATGAACTGCATCTGCGAGTTGCCATGACCACACACTGGGCACTGCGGGTGGGGAGCAACCGTAGTGCGGGTGATATCGAGGCTTTCCAGATCTATGCGCACCTCCGTTGCACATAGATCTGAGAGATCCGGCCGCCGCAGCTGCCCAACCAACAGTGGCACCGCTGTGTTCAGCCATTCCGGTGCGGCTACGGGCGTAAAAGTGCGAAGCTGTAGCGCAATCAGTGCCCGGACGGGGTCGCGGTCTCGTCGATAAGCTTCGAAACACATCGAGCAGGGCCCTTGACCTGGGTGAACAAGCGGCCCAAGAATCAGTGCCCCATCGCGGAAATGCGTGTGCAGATGCTCAATTCCACGATGAAACAGAGCGCGAACCAAGGGCATGCTCGGTACTTCCATGCCCGTGACCACCGCGAGCCCGATCTCTTCCGGTGTGGATTGAGATATTTTCAGCGTCGCATTGCGAGTGGGCGACATTGCCGTCGTCCAACTACCACAACCCGTGCGACGAAGCTCCTTTAAAAGTCCGGTGCGCAAGCTGTCCCGACCGATCAGCGTAATCCTCCGCCGTGTCGGTGGTTTTTGGACCAGCGCGGCTCGGTGAAGGTCGGAGATAAGTGCGGTAATGAACTGCGGTGACAGTTTGTCGTGACTGTCAGTAAAGGCCTCGCTTAAGGTGCTACCTCTATGAGCTGCAAGAAGCGCCGAGAAGACAGGCCCCGGCGGGGTGCCGTCGGAAAGCGGCAGAATCATGCTGCGCTCCGGTTCCACGCCGAACTGAATCCGCGCGCCTGGGCGCATGACAATCGGTACCTCCGGCCGCAGCGCGTAGTCCGTGGCAGGCGCGGCAAGTGTTTGTGCCGCGGGTGTGTGCGAACCTATTACGCCAGCCGTACCATCCCGCCCCCGAGACGTATCCCTGTATTCCCCCATAAAAATATCTTTTACCCCGGGGCCAGCTTTTACGCAATCGCAGCGCAGAGCATATACGCTTAAAAAGCATGAGCACCAAGCGACCTGAGTACGGCCCGGATGTTGAGGTTCGGCGCTCGAAGCGCCGCCGCCGTACTGTGTCCGCCCGCGCGGAGGGAAACCGGATCATTGTCATGGTTCCGGACGATCTCAGCGCCGCTGCGGAAAAACAGCAGGTCAATGAAATTGTTGCGCGAGTGCGGAGAAAAGTTGGCAGCAACCTGGATAATTCCGAGCTGGAGCGCCGCGCACGGCTGCTCTCTCGTACGGTGCTGGAAGATCGCCCGCGGTTCGAGTCAATCAAATGGGTCAAGAACATGTCGCGCAGGTGGGCATCCGTCACCGGCGGTGTCGATAGTCCTGGGCGCATTCGCATTTCGCACAGGCTTGCCGACGTCCCGGGGTACGTCCTCGACGACGTCATTGTGCACGAACTGGTGCACACTTTCGTCGACGGTGGTCATACCGAAGAGTTCTGGTATTGGGCGGCAAAAGCCCCGTACCACGAACGGGCACGGGGCTATTTAGAGGCATATCAGCGCTGGGGAACCCAGAGCTAACTCGCTACTTATCGTCGTCGGCGTCGCCAGAATTGTCCTCGTCGGCGTCACTGTCGTTGCCCTCAGCCGCGCGCTTTTCGGCTTCTTTGCGCAGCTGCTCTTCAAGCTCTGCGATCGGGTCGAAGTCATCGTTTTCCGAGCCGCCAAGAACCGAATCAATAAAGGCCGCGGGTTCATCCAAATCCTCTGCCACGGGCAGGAAGTCCGGGTGATCCCAGACCTTGTCGCGTCGCTCGATGCCCACAGCGGTGGTCAGACGGTGCCACAAGTTGGTTGCCTCACGCACCTTGGGGGATCCGAGGTCAATGCCGGTGGCCTTCTCCAGTGCCTGTTCAGCACCTTCGGTGGCGCGGCGACGACGCCAGGCTTCATCCAGTTGTGCGGCACCCGGTAGACGCTCACCGAGGGCATCGGTGACAACCATGTCCACCCACCCTTCGACCAGTGCTAGCAGCGTCTGGAAACGAGTACGAGCATTCTCGTTACGTGAACGAATCTTCGGGCTCAGATCCATATTCTGCAGCTCGCTCATAGCTTCCTGCATACGCTGCGGATCCTGCATGTTCTCAATATCCAGACCGCGGGCGGCCTCTTCAATCGCGGAGTAGTCGATGACGATGCCGGCAGCGTACTCCTCGACAGAGGAAATCATGCGTTCAGCCAGCCATGGCACGCGGTCGAAGAGACGTTGGTGGGCAGCTTCGCGGGCAGTGGCGTAGATAAACAGATCGCGCGCTGGAACCTCGAGTTCCTCCGCGAGAGCGACGAGATGCGTTGGCAGCAGTACCGCCGCACCAGTGGTGTGTAGTGGCAGCCCGAGGTCAGAGCCAGTCAGGCTCGTTTGTGCCAATTCAGCCAGCGCATTTCCTAGCTGAGTACCGAAGCTCATCGAGTTCATCTGGCGCATGATGCCCAGCATCGGGCCCATCATCTCGCGAGCTTCCTCTGGAACGCCTTCGAGGGAGGCATCACTCATGCGGCTGGCGACGGGATCGACAAGGCGAGTCCATGTCGACTTGGTGTTCTCCAACCACTGCAAGCTATTCCACGCTTCTACGCGGTTGACACCAGCCGGCAGGGAGGTGACATCATCTAGCCACAGTTCTGCCAGGCGCAAGGAATCAGTCAGCGCCTCGCGGGCCGAGTCCTTCACCGGAGCCGGGTTACCAAGACGGGTCCGCGCAACGCGCTCGGCCGCATCGTAGTTGACAGGGCCAGAGTTAGACTCCTGGAATCGCTGCCCCATGCCGGAGAACATCTCGCCGAACTGGTTGAGAATATCGCCCAAGTTCGGCTGGTCCCCCTTGCCGGAGGCGCCGCTGCCGGGCTGCCCGGGGCCGCCGAAACCGAAGCCCCCGGCGCCGCCCATGCCACCGAAGGGAAACCCGAAGAAACCGAAAGGACCGCCCTGGCCGCCCTGACCGCCCTGACCGGAGTCATTGTTGCCAGCGTCGTCGCGATCGTCATCATTGTCGTTCGGACCAAAGCCAAATCCGTTAGAACTCATGCTCCCACCGTACCGGGCAATGACCCGCGTGAGTACTTAAAAGCACCACTTTATTGGCAACTTCGCGCCCAGCGAACAGACACGGACAAGATTCATCAGGTGTCCAGTAGGCAGATAGCGAGAATGTAGGGTGTTATTTGTGAATCGTCGTACCCAAACTCTTGTTGCGGGCGCTGTGCCCATCGCCGCGTTGGCAACTGTGCTCTCGCTGCCAACGCTGACAGTGCCCTATGCCGCGCAGGGGCCTGGCCCGGTCTTCGATGTCCTCAGCGATGTCGAGGGAAAGAGCATTATCTCGGTCAGCGGCAGTGCTGCGGACTCCGAACACTCTAAGGGCACGCTGGATATGACAACCGTCGCAGTCAGGCATAACCTGACATTGCCGCAGGTCATTGGTCTGTGGTTTGATCGTGACAACGATATCGTCCCCATTGAGGCGGTCTTCCCTCCGGGCCAGAGCCAGGACGAGGTGGAAGAGGAGAACAAGGCTGCATTCACCGAGTCGGAGGCCAACGCCACCTCCGCTGCACTGGCACATCTCGGGTTGCCGATGGAAGTCACCGTCGCCTACACAGTGCCGGATAGTCCTGTCGATGGGCGACTGCATGAAGACGATGTGATTCTCGCAGTGGATGGGGTGGCAGTAAGCAAGCCCGAGCAAGTCAAGGCGATTATTGCCGGACGCAACCCGGGCGATACTGTCACGTTGAGGGTCAAGCCTGCGACCGTCGATAAGCAGAAGGCTGCTAAGGGCGAGGACTCTGCCCCCGAGAAAGCCGTCGATATTTCTGTGACACTGGCGGAAAACCCGCATCAAAAGAATGCCGCGCTGCTCGGCGTTGGGATGGGGGCGCAATCCGCGGACGACACCAAAGTTGATTACCAGCTCAGCGGCATTGGAGGTCCGTCGGCGGGTCTCATGATGACGCTTGGAGTGATTGACAAGCTGAGTCCAGGCGATCTGACCGAGGGGCAGCACCTCGCTGGCACTGGCACTATTGACGCTGCCGGCAACGTGGGCGAAATCGGTGGCATTACACACAAAATCTCGGCCGCCCGAGATGAGGGCGCCGAGATGTTCTTCGTGCCGGAAGGCAATTGCGCAGAAGCTGTGACTGCCGACCGCGGCGATATGAAGTTGGTAAAGGTCTCTGTGCTTGACGACGCGCTTGCGGCAATCGAAAAGCCGGAGACCGCGCAGACCTGCTCGTAGTTTTTGCCGTAGTCCCTACGAGCAGCTGCTAGTTTCAGCTAGTTCTTGCTGAAGGCCTCGAAGTTTTGCTGAGACTGCCATCTATCAATCTCTGCAGCCGTTGCGCGCAACTGCGGGTCAAATTTGAGGTAGGCCTTTGTCTCGCGCGCAATGAGCCCGGACAGGACAATCAGACCGATGAGGTTCGGTAGCGCCATCAGACCGTTGAGAGCCGAGGCGACGGACCAGACGGTTTCCAGCTGAGTTACCGCGCCGACGAAGACCACGCAGGTGAAGACTGCACGGTAGAGACCGGTGCCGCGGCGACCGACCAGGGACTCGAATGCGCGCTCACCGTAGTAGGACCAGCCCAGCATGGTGGAGAATGCGAAGAAGACAACCGACAGCGTGACGATTGTGCCACCCCAGTGGCCAGGCAGACCGCGGGAGAATGCCTCAGCAGTCAGAGCGCCAGTGTCGACGTTGCCATCCTGCCAAACACCGGTGCTGATGATAACCAGGCCGGTGAAGGACACGACGATGATGGTGTCAATGAAGGTCTGAGTCATGGAGACCAAACCCTGACGAACTGGGTGAGTCGTCGATGCGGCGGCAGCGGCGATAGCCCCGGAACCCAGGCCCGACTCGTTGGAGAACAGGCCGCGGGCAACACCCATCTGCAGGGCGAGAATCAGCGTGGAGCCTGCGAACCCACCAACGGCCGCGGTGCCGGTGAAAGCATCGGTGAAGATGAGCTTGAAGGTCTCGGGCAGCGCCGAGACATTGGCGACGAGCACCCACACGGCCGCACCGATGTAGAGCACAATCATCATCGGCACAAAGCCGGCGGTGATGCGGCCAATCGACTTAATGCCACCCATCAGAGCTGCACCTACCAGGATGAACATGATCATGCCGGAGAGCGTCGGATCGATGTCGAAGCTGTTTTCCAGGTTCGAGGCCACGGCGTTGCCCTGGGTTAGGTTGCCGATACCAAACGCCGCCAGCGCAGCGAAGACGGCGAAGAGAATGCCCAACGTCTTACCAAAACCATTCGGGATGGCCTTGCGCAGGTAGTACTGCGGACCACCGGACTGTTCGCCAGCTGCATCGGTCTGGCGGTACTTCACGCCCAGGAATGCCTCGGAGTACTTCGATGCCATACCTAGCAGGCCGGTTACCCACATCCAGAACAGCGCACCGGGTCCACCTAAACCAATTGCGGTAGCGACACCGACAATGTTGCCGACACCGACAGTTGCCGCGAGAGCCGTCGCCAGCGCCTGGTAGTTGGTGATATCTCCCTCGGCGTCGTCGTCGTTACGGTCGATGAGTCCGAGGCGCAGTGCCGGGCCGAGTTTGACCAGGTGAATTGCGCCCAGGCGAATGGTCAAGATGATTCCGGTGCCGATCAGCGCGGGGATGAGGAGGTATGGACTCCAAATAAAACTATCCGCCGCTGAGGCAAAATCGCTGAAGCTTTCCATGCTGTGGAACTTTACTGGTAGAAAGCCTAAATTCGATCATTAATTTCTCAGAAAATGATTATTGTGCTACTAATTCGCCACAAGTGGGGGTAAACACATTCCGACGAAAGCAAAAACTATTCCGCCAATCAGTGTGAGAGCAAGGTACCCACATGCCCTCCAAAAGTGTTGGTTCTTAAGGCGTACGATCTCTCCGGCGAGTGTGGACCACGTCGACAGGCCGCCGGCGAAGCCAATCATTACCGTCGCATAGGCCAGAGCAGGCGTCATGCCATTGCTTATCGACGTTCCCCGCGACCACACCACAGCAGCGACACCGGCGACGAAGCAGGCAATCATATTCGCGGTCCACGTTCCGGGTAGTTTGGAATCAGCCCACTTCACCGCAAGTTCGGCCAGCGCATAGCGCAGCGCTCCACCTACTGCCGCGCCAACTGCGATAGCGAGGATGGCAGAGAGTGCCGAGGAAAAAGAGCCGAGGAGATCGCCGGTCATTCCGCGACCTCCCGTGCGCACTTGGTGCCCAACCAGTAGGCGAGAGGGCAGCACAGCAGGTGAATAAGTCCGACGCTCACAATCAGTACGACTGACGTGTCCGCTTGCACCAACAAGAGAATGACAAATGCGGAGAAAGTGGTGAAACCGCCACAAAAGCCAGTACCGCAGAAAGCGGAAAGCCGAGGATTAGCAAACGCGATACTGCTGACCAGGCCGAAGAGAAAGCAGCCCAACAAGTTGATGACAGTGGTCGAAACTGCGCTAGTTCCCGAGCTCACAATCGCATCGATTGCCGCGCCGAGCAGAAAGCGACTTACCGCGCCAATAGCGGCACCGCCGGCGACAACCAGGGCCATGAGAACCTGCGCCCGTCCTGCTGATGGCAGTTTCGCAACGACAGATTCCTCATTCACGGTGAAAACGCTAGCACAGTGGCGAAAGGGGAGGTAGGCGCCGACAATTCGGAATCTTTCACCAGGAGGTGTTCCCGTCGGCACGCGACAATCTACCTACTGCACCCTATTGCAGGGGCGAGTTTGCCTTACCGAGTGGTTCTTGCCATGCGCGCTGACCCTAAAACGGGGACACTGGGGAAGAGGAAGCGCATTTAAATCCGGTTTCCCCATTCCGGCCGGCTCGTCGGCGGTGAAATCGGTGGTTGCGCAGTTCGCCGATTCAGCAGGAGGATACCCACAATGGCTCATGAGCGCGCCGGGCAATTGGCCCAGCCATCCGACCTTATCGATGTCGCGGAACTGGTCACTGCTTACTACACAAAGCACCCGGACACGAATAACCCCGACCAGAAGGTCGTCTTCGGTACTTCCGGTCACCGCGGTTCCTCCCTCGACGGCGCTTTCAACGAAGACCACATTCATGCCACCACTCAGGCCATCGTGGATTACCGCAAGGGCCAGGGCATTGAAGGCCCGCTCTACGTCGGTCGCGATACCCACGGCCTGTCCGAGCCGGCAATGATTTCCGCCCTCGAGGTGCTCACGGCCAACGGCATCACCGTGATGGTTGACGCTCAGGATCGCTACACGCCGACTCCGGCCGTCAGCCACGCGATTCTGACGTACAACCGCGACGTGGAGGGAGGTCCGACGGGGAGTAGCTCCGCGCGTGCCGACGGCATCGTGATTACCCCTTCCCACAATCCGCCACGGGATGGTGGTTTTAAGTACAACCCGCCGACTGGTGGTCCGGCGGACGCGGATGCGACGGACTGGATTGCAGCTCGTGCTAATGAATACTTGGCCAAGGGCCTGGATGGGGTTAAGCGCCAGCTGGTGGATAAGGCCGGAGACCTCGTCGTAAAGCACGACTACCTCAACGCATACGTGTCGGACCTGCCGAATGTTGTCAACCTCGACGCCATCCGTGATGCCGGCGTGCGTATCGGCGCCGACCCAATGGGTGGTGCGTCGGTGGATTACTGGGGCGCAATTGGCGATGCGCATAACCTAAACCTGACTGTGGTCAATCCGCTGGTTGATGCGACCTGGCGTTTTATGACGCTGGATACAGACGGCAAGATTCGTATGGACTGCTCCTCGCCGAATGCGATGGCGTCCTTGATTGGTAACCGCGATAAGTTCGACATCTCCACCGGCAATGACGCGGACTCCGATCGCCACGGAATTGTCACACCGGACGCGGGTCTTATGAACCCGAACCACTACCTGGCCGTTGCCATTGACTACCTCTTTGCGCACCGTCCGGGCTGGTCGCAGGAGACCGCGGTCGGTAAGACGCTGGTGTCTTCGTCGATGATTGACCGCGTCGTTGCCAATTTGGGCCGCAAGCTCGTGGAAGTTCCAGTCGGTTTCAAGTGGTTCGTCCCGGGTCTGCTCGGCGGCACCATCGGCTTCGGCGGTGAAGAATCCGCTGGTGCATCGTTCCTGCGTCACGACGGAACTGTGTGGTCTACCGATAAGGACGGCATCATCCTGGATCTCCTGGCCAGCGAGATCAAGGCCGTGACTGAGAAGACTCCATCACAGCTCTACGCAGAGCTCGCCGATAAGTACGGTGCCCCGGCTTACGCCCGCACCGATGCGGACGCAACCCGTGAGCAGAAGGCAATCCTGAAGAAGCTCTCGCCGGAGCAGGTCAAGGCCGACACCCTGGCAGGGGAGACCATTACAGCCAAACTGACTGAAGCACCGGGCAACGGCGCTGCGATTGGTGGCCTCAAGGTGGTTACGGAGAACGCTTGGTTCGCGGCGCGTCCGTCGGGCACTGAAGATAAGTACAAGATCTACGCGGAGTCCTTCAAGGGCGCAGATCACCTGGCACAGGTTCAGGCTGAGGCGCAGGACGTGGTCTCGGCAGTTCTGAACGGGTAATCGGTAGCCGTTGGGCTAGCTGTAAACAGTTAGCCTGTACTAACATTTCTGTGTATGAAGAATTTCGTAGGTGTGGTGGCACGATTCGGCCTGGCTGCAGTTTGGTTGTACTCGGGTCTTATCAAACTGCTGAACCCGCTGGAATCGCGTCAGGCAGTTCAAGCTTATGAGCTGCTGCCGAGCGATTTGGTGCCGATGGTAGCGGTTGCGCTGCCCGCTTTCGAAGTTATCCTCGGACTCCTGCTGGTATTGGGGCTTTTCCTGCGCCCGGTAGCGGTGTTGTCTGGCGCGCTCTTGCTGGTGTTTATCGGCGGCATTATCTCGGCGTGGGCGCGCGGCCTGCAGATTGACTGCGGGTGCTTTGGTGGCGGTGGCTACGACGAGAACGCTGACGCGGTTTCATATCTAAAGTCAATCGCCCGAGACATCGGTTTTCTGGCCTTGGCTGTATTTGTGTACGTGTGGCCGTGGAAGAAGTTTGCCATTTACGCCTAGTCCGCTGGCTAGAGGGGAAGCCTAGGGGATAGGCCAGGGGAATGGGGCAAGGTGATGGGGCCTAACGATGCGGCCTAGCAACCATTTCTGTTTTCTCAGGCGCAATTGTGTCATTGGCAAGAAAACACCGCTATCGTAAGCGGTGTGAGTCAGAAGATTAAGAATCCAAATGAAAAGGGCAGTGGCTTCGTCGTCGGCCTGATTGCTCTTCTTGCTGTCGTTGCAGTTGTTATTGGTGGCGTTATCTACATCGGCCGGTCGCAGCCGATTGAGGGACTGCCAGATGAGGACGTCGGCTTCTCCGTCGCACTCGACGGCGATGTCATCCGACTGAGCAAGGACGGCGCCGAAGGGGCTAAAACAGCCACGATTTTTGAGGACTTCTCGTGCCACTACTGTGCTCAGATGAGCGAAGAGGGCCACGATGATGAGCTCAAGGCGCTAAACGACGGCAAGCTTGTCGCTGAATACCGCACGCTGAACTTCCTGGATGGTCAGGAGAAGGAGCAGCGTGACGGTCACTCCACTCGCGTCTTCGCGGTTGCCCGCAAGATTGCTGAGACCGGTGATGCTCGCGCATATTGGAACTTCCGCACAATGATGATGGCTGACCAGCAGAACTCTGTCACGTGGAGCGATGATGAGTTGGCTGACCGTCTGGAGCAGCTCGGTGTTGCTGACGAAATTGTCAGCGAAGTCCGTTCCGGCATCGACACCACCGAGGCTAAGGCAAGCGCAAATGCCAACTTCGATGACCTTGAGAAGCGCTTGGGCAAGGTTTCCTCACCGCACGTCTTTGTCGATGGCAAGGATATTCTGGAGAACATTTCCGGTGATGGCGGACTGGGGCAGTGGGTCAAGGTGGCCCTGCGCTAGGTTCCGTGCACGCTCACACGATTCATCTTCAGTTCATGTTCGGCAGATCTGCTCTAGGGCACTCGACGAATACGTAAAAGAGTGTTCTACATGCGGATTTGGTGATACATGACAGTGCCATGTAGCCTTTGAGGAGTCCACAGCGGAGGGTGAAAGCCACTTCGATGTTGATTCTGGGGCTATGGCGCAGCTGGTAGCGCACCACACTGGCAGTGTGGGGGTCACGGGTTCGAGTCCCGTTAGCTCCACCAGTAGGAAATCCCTCGGTCGAAATGACCGGGGGTTTTCTTGTATCTGCCCTGATAGTAGCGCGTTTTTGGGTTTGTGTAGAGCGCCAGGTGTGGACACGGGTAGGCTTTGAAGTGGCACAAATTTGGCACGTTTTCAGAAAAATTTGGCACGAATTTGGCACGAAAGGCGGCGGGGCGGCATGAAATTCGGCAATATTCGGCCACTTCCATCTGGCAGATACCAAGCTCGCTACAAGCACGCGGGAGTTGAGTGCAAGGCACCCCGGACTTTTAAGACTCGGGGGCTGGCACAGGGCTGGCTCAATGCGGAAGAGAAGTTAATCGCCTTTGGTGAATGGACACCGCCAAAGCAGCGCGCGGCGGAAAAGGAGCTAGAGAAGCAGCGCCACGCCCTCACAGTCAAAGCTTGGCTAGAGCAGTATCACGACGGCCTTACAGTCCGCGCGTCCACGCTGCAGACTTATCGGCGTACCGTCCGCAACCGCATTACTGACCCACGGCCACCCGGTGACAAAGACCCGGACGTTACACGGCTTGCTGATATTCCCCTTGTGGAACTAACCAAAGCCGACGTTTATTCGTGGTGGGACGGTATCACCCGCGCCTATGGCACCCCGGAAACTAACCACAAGGCATATGTGCGGCTTAACGCGGCGTGTGAAGAAGCGGTACGGCGTGAGCTGATAGACCGTAACCCGGTAGAGATAGCGGCCGCTAAACGGCGTGTAGAGCGGGAATTACCGTATCTGCCAAAGACGGAAGAGCTACACGCGGTAGTGGACGCAATGAAGCCGTCGTACAAGCTGCTGACCGTGCTGTGCTTGTTCCACGGGTTGCGTCTCGGGGAGGCAATCGCCCTGGAGATAGACGATGTTATTTCCGATACGCCGATTCCGTATGCCCCTCGGTACTCGATTCGGGTTAGGCAGAACGCCCAACGGATTACACCGGACGGGGGTAGCACGTACATGTTGCTGCAAAAGCCTAAGAGCCAGGCGGGTAACAGGGAGGTTCCTTTTATGCCGTCAATGGTGCCGGTGCTATGGGGACACATAGCTAACCACCTTGCTACCGCCCCTGTATCAGTGAACCTTGCTGCAGACCTCGGGGGAGGTACCCGCCCGGCGCGGCTGTTGACCACAACCGACAAGGGGGCGATGTTGATGGATACGTCCTACAGGTCGGTGCTAGACCGCACCACTAAGCGGGCGGGTGTGTCTGAGCAAATTAAACCGCATTCGGGGCGGCGCTGGTTAGTGACCCGGCTAGCGGAAAAGGGAGCGCACGTAAAAGAGATTGCCAAGATTCTGGGAGACAACGATCTTGACACAATCATGAAGATTTACATGCAGGTACGTGCTGAACGGACAACGGAGCTTATGGACGTTGTGGACGCAAGTATTAGCCCCACTATTAAGGCGGGAGAGTAATGACTAGCAACGATGGAAAATGCTGGCACGTGTATGTACGCGGCGATAGAGCAGAGCTAAAGCGGCGGCGCATTGTGGGCTGTATTCACTTTGCCCCTAGTCGTAAATGGGTGTGGGCAGATTCGATTAAAGAAGTGAAGTCTGAAGCGCTTGGGAAACGTGTTGCCCGTGAAGGCAAGAACACGCTGGACACCACGGAGGCGGTGAAGAAGCACGATTATCTAGAGCAGGGTAGCGCGTACCGCGACGATGAGGCGTTAAAAATCGTGGGGCAAATGGATATGGCCTTTATGGTGCAGATTCCGGGGGCGGGGAGATACCGGGCTGAACTTGTGGCACAGACGCTTGAACGGCTCATTAACAACGATGTAGACCGCGCAGTGATTCGCGAATCGGCAAAGCCTCCACAGGGGAGTTTAGAGATTGACGCGTCTCAGTTGCAGAGGGCTATCGCGGCGTACTCGCAGACTCAATAAGGCTGTTGTGCTAACCTGTGGACAGGGAGATTCAAAATACCCCTCCGATGGCAGAGCGGTGACGCACTGCTCGGCAATGGCATTCGCCGTTGACGCTCATTCCGCAACTTAGATTTCGTATGAAGTGTGAGTTGCGCTTTTGCATGCCCAAAATGGGCGCAGAAAGAGCGACGGCCATGCCGAATCCTGTAACCCACTCAAAGCCATGTACCCGCCCGGCCACAGTAAAACAGGCAGCGGAACACTGGGGAGTATCCACCAAAACTATCCGGCGCATGATTAACGCCGGAACAATCACCGGTTACAAACTCACCCCGCGTACCTTGCGCGTGAACCTCGATGAACTGGATTCCCTTGCTCAATCCCAGAGCACGGATTTCGGGGGTTTCTAACCGTGGACACAAAGAAAAACCCCGCGCCGGGCGAACGCAGGGAAATTCAAAACAACTGTTACCCATATCGTAACCAAGTACGGCGCAGCATGCCTAGCGTGTGGGAAACACTAGCTGTAGACGCACTAGCCCTACTTGTATCCTCCACCGCTGAAATGGTGCAGTACACCACCGCCCGGCGCGGCGTAACGGCCACTGATTTCCCGCGCCTGTATCGCCCGGCGTACCTCGTACTGCTGGAATGCGCTGAGGAACACATCAACACGGGTAACGCCTCGAAACGCGTGGATATGGTGCAGTTTGGTCAACGCCTGCAGGGAAAGCAGCACAGCACAGGCACGCGGGTATGGCGGCGCATTAGCAACAGCAACGGCTACAGTGCCCACCCGCTGGGTATGGCAGAGCTGGGGCTGATTAACAACGCGCTTGCACAGCTGACTAACCAAGCAGCTTTCCAGCGCCTACAGCAAGCGCAGGCAGCGATTCAGCAGTGTCTAGACACCGCAACGCTAACCGGCATTGACCGCGCAATGGAACACCTTCAGCAAGCCCAAGACGCAGGACAGCGCGCCGGGCTTATCGATCAACGCCGGGGAGGGCGCTAAGTGAGTGAACCAAACCGCGCGCCGAAGACGATTTTTAACGTTGTGAAAGCCTCAACGGTGCAGCCCAAGAAAACATATTGGCTAGTGGAGAACATGATTCCGTGGAATGGCCTTACTTTGCTTGGAGGCCGTGAAGGGGTCGGAAAATCGACGGTTGCATGCGCATGGGTTGCTGGTGCTACACGCGGCAACCTCGACAATAAGCAACCTCTCAATGTGCTCTACCTGCACACCGAAGACAGCCGCGAAGCAACTATCGTCCCGCGCCTTAAAGCCGCTGACGCTGACCTGGAGCGCGTCTACTTCCTTGATATTGAACTCCAGTACGACGGAGAAGACCCCATCGAATCCGGGCTTGTCCTCCCGGCTCATTTCCCGCGTCTTCGCCAGGTAATCGAAGACAACAATATCGGCATGATTGTCCTCGACGCTGCGAAGTCGGCTATGGCCTCTAGTATCGACGGTAACCGTGATGAGCAAGTCCGCCGCATGCTTGACCCAATGAACAAGATTGCCGACGAACTGGGGTGTGTGTTCCTTGCCTTGGTTCACTTTGGCAAACGTGAGTCCGCAGACACCGGCAAGTTGATTACCGGCTCGATTGCATGGAGCCAAGTCGCACGCTCTGTTATCGCAGTCGCCAAAGACGAAGACGGCAAATTACTTGTTGCGACCACGAAGCACAATCTTGCCCCGCATGCCGTGACACTCGACGCGCATATCGAATCCGCTGACGTGTTCATCGAAGGCAAGGGCGTACCGGTCGGCAAGGCCGTTTTTGATGGTGCCTCAAATCGAAGTATCAACGACCTTCTAGCACCAGCTGACGATGAGATTGATTCTCGCAGTGAAATTGAGATGGTTGTGCTCGACTATCTCGAAGCAGAAGGAGGAAGCGCACCAGCTCGTGATGTCCTCAAGGCCGCGCGTGACGCAGGGCTAAAGGAAGAAGCAGTGAAGAAGGCACGAAGAGGTATGGGAATCACTACCAAACGACGCGGATTCGGCAAAGGTTCCATGTGGGTTTGGGCAATAGATTCCCCCATAGATTCCATAGATTCCAATACACGAGAACGGGAACCTATGGCACCTATGACGGCACCAATGGCGAAAGCAGGGAATCAACTCAATGAGATTTGCTCTGTAATCTGCGACTCGCTTAGCCCTGAAATCGGCCTCACTGAGCACACATTACGCGGTTCTATTCCCTCAAGCCTGCAACCGCAACAACACCTTAGTGCCGCACTGTCACACCTCGAACGGCAAGGCGCAATCATCAAAGACACTAAGGGGCGCTACCTACTCAGCCAAGAACCCAACAGCCGCAAACAAGAAGAAAGGACACGGCAATGAACG
The DNA here is from genome assembly GCF_001812455.1 of Corynebacterium sp. HMSC076C10. NCBI lineage: Bacteria > Bacillati > Actinomycetota > Actinomycetes > Mycobacteriales > Corynebacteriaceae > Corynebacterium > Corynebacterium sp. HMSC076C10. The sequence continues at coordinate 831 of NZ_KV809125.1, read as the reverse complement.
CGCCGATTGCACAGAAAAAAGAAATCCAAGAGCGACGGAAGAAAGCACTCGATTTACGACTAGCGGGCGCGACCTTCCGGGACATAGCCGGGGCACTCGGGGTAAGCCTCGGTACCGCACACACTGACGTAGCAACCGCACTGGCAGACATACCCAAAGAAGAAGCCAATGAACTACGCAAGCTAGAAGCCGCCCGGCTAGACGCACTGAATCAAGCGCACTGGGAAAACGCGCTCAACGGGGACACGAACAGCGCAAAAATCGTCCTAAGCGTTATTGATCGACGGATTAAGCTACTCGGCCTGGACATGCCCCAACGTGTCGAGATAGCCGGTAACCAAGACCTCGACCTAGATACCGTCGTGGATAACCTCATAGGGATAGCTGAAGCTACGGTACGCGCGGAACTGGAAGCGGAAATGAGGGATACGCCCGGCGCGGGGGTGAACCTATAGGAGGCTGAACATTCGCGGTAGGAAACTGTTGGCCTATTGCCTGAAGCGCTGGGGCGGTTTTGTCGTACTGTCGCTGACGGCTAGGCCATGCTTCCCGTATGGCGGCGGGGTGTGTAATCGTCGCGCCGGGCGGGTGTGGTGGTGGAAAATTGACCTGGTGTTTTGCTGTGGCACGTCCGTGGATTTGGCATAAATGTGGCACGCGCGGCGCAGTGAGTTTTGGGAAATGCCTGTTTACCTGCAAGGGAGCGGATTTTTCGTGAAGCCCCGTTAGCTCCACCAGTAGAAAAACCCTCGGTCGAAATGACCGGGGGTTTTCTTGTATCTACCCCTGGGTAGTGTGGGGTTAAGTAAAGAAAAGTGTGTCTTTTCCGGG
>NZ_KV809124.1:0-10522 GCF_001812455.1 Corynebacterium sp. HMSC076C10 | reverse complement strand
GCCACGCTGACCTCCAGATACATTACACACACCCCACCAAAGACACAAAACCCCAGGTAAAATAGCGAAAACCACCACAAGCCACCACTGGAGAATCACTCCCTACGGTTCTGAAGCATCCAGAACCGAAGACTTGCGATGGTTTTCCGCACCGCGCGTTTAACTAGCACCGTGCGCTTAGCCGTTAGCCATTGACCAGAGGCCAACAATCACTAGCTAACCCGTTCAACCGATGCGCCAAGAGAATTGAGTGTCTCTACGAAGCCCGGGTAGCCACGGTCGATGTGATAGACATCGTGCACCTCAGTGACGTCACCTTCTTCAGTACACAGCCCAGCAAGCACTAGTCCCGCTCCGGCGCGAATGTCCGAAGACCACACAGGTGCGGAACTCAGCGTTTCCTTTCCGCGAATCATCACGTGGTGGCCATCGATAGTCGCGTCCGTGCCGAGGCGAATCATCTCGTCGACAAACCGGAAGCGCGACTCAAAAACGTTCTCGGTAAGCACTGACGTCCCTTCGGACACCGCGGACAGAGCAATGGCCATGGGCTGCATGTCCGTCGGAAAGCCTGGGTATGGCAGCGTTTGATAGTTCACACCCTGCGGACGCCTGTCCATACGCACGCGGAAGCCCTGCGGGTAGGTCTCGACCTGAGCGCCTGCGTTCTTCAGTTTTTCCAGAGGAAGGTGCAGGTACTTAGGGTTAATGCCAACGACCGTAATATCGCCGCCGGTCATCGCTGCAGCATAAGCCCAGGTCCCTGCGATAATTCGGTCGCCGACAACCTTGTGCTCAGTCGGGTGCAGCTTCTCTACGCCCTCAACCGTGATGGTGTTAGATCCCGCACCCGAAATCTTGGCGCCCATCTCCACGAGCATCTCGCACAGGTCGACAATTTCGGGCTCACGGGCGGCGTTATCCAGCACAGTCGTACCTTCCGCTAGTACGGCCGCGGTCAGAATATTCTCGGTCGCGCCGACGGACGGGAAGTCCAGCTTGATGTTCGCCCCCTTGAGTCGCCCCGCCTCAGCCACCACGCAACCGTGGTGAATATAGGTGCGTGCTCCCAATTTCTCCAGGCCAGCCTGATGCATGTCCAGCGGGCGGGAACCAATAGCGTCACCACCGGGCAGTGCGACAATCGCGTTACGGGTACGCGCCGTCAGCGGCCCGAGCACACAGACCGAAGCGCGGAACTGGCGCACGGCATCGAAATCGGCGTGATGCGAGAGTTCTTCGGGCACCGTGATTTCAATCCGGTCGCCCTCGCGCGTCACGGAGCAGCCGAGCCCTTCGAGGACCTTTTGCATCAATGGCACGTCGTCAATTTCAGGGCAGTTCGTCAGTACTGTCGTGCCCTCGGCGAGAAGCGCCGCACCCATCAGTTTCAGAACCGAGTTCTTCGCCCCGGAAATCTGAACCTGACCATTTAGCGTCGCTCCGCCTTTAACCAGAAATCGCTCATTTCCCACTCCCCCAGCCAACCACATTTCGCAATATCGCGCTTAGGCTTGAAGCTATGAGCGTTCATCTAACTCGCATTTACACTCGCACCGGCGACGACGGCACCACTGGATTATCCGATTTCAGCCGCGTTCCCAAGGATGATTCTCGCCTTATCGCCTACGCCACGTGCGAGGAGGCCAACGCCGCACTCGGCCAGGCGCTCAGTTTCGGCACGCTTGACGACGAAATCTCGGCTGTCATTCGCTACGTGCAGAATGACCTCTTTGATGCCGGAGCCGACCTGGCAACACCTATTGAAGAAAACCCGAAGTACCCGCCGTTGCGTATCGAGCCGGATTACATCGAGCGACTCGAGCACTGGTGCGACCAGTTCAATGAACAACTGCCGAAACTGGATTCCTTCATCCTCCCGGGAGGCACACCAGCCGCGGCACTGCTGCACACAGCTCGGGTGATTACTCGCCGGGCCGAGCGTGCGGCATGGGCTGCCTGCCGCGAGTTTCCCGAAACCACCTCAGTCCTACCGGCGAAGTATCTCAATCGCCTGTCTGACCTGTTGTTTATTCTTTCGAGAGTGGCCAATGACGGCAACGACGTTAAGTGGATCCCCGGTGGTGAGCGCGAAACCGAGCGGCAAGCAGGGGGTAAGTAGCGGGTCAAGTAGCAGAACTGACTACCCCAATACCCGCGGGTTTGGGCGCAAAGGAACCGTCGTCAAGCGGTTTACGGCAGTGCGCCGATGCGACGGGCCGCGTTGACGGCCTCGTAGCGAGTGTGGGCGCCCAGCTTGCGCATCACGGAGCGGAGGTAGGACTTAACCGTCTCGGCACCGATACCCATCTCCTCTGCGGCCTCGACGTTGGTGTGACCGAGGGCGACACAGGCGAGAACATCGAGCTCACGAGCCGACAGCTTGGTGGTCTGCTTGACGCGAACCGGGGTGACCATCTGGTCACAGAGCACCTCGAGTTCCTGGCGCAGCTTCTCGTCATCCACACGGTTAGCGAGCATGCGCAGCTTGGAGTGCGTGGAACGAACCTGCTCCCACTCAGCGCCATTCATGATGCGGCCGCCCTTACCGTTGCCAGAACGATCCATGTTGCGGCAGGCATCGACGACAGCGAGGTCCTGCTCCAGGCAACGGGCGGTCATTGTGACCTCTTCAAGAACCTTGTCCCCCAGGCGCACCGAGGAGTGCACGCCACCGTAGAGCACGCCACGGACAAGACGCGAAACGATCACCGGCACGGCGACCAGCGAGTGCAGGCCTTCGTCACGAATCTTGTCGTCATACTCATGGGTAATAACCTTGGCGCGCAGGTAGTCACTGACACCCACCGGGCGGCGCGTGGCCAACACGCGACCACCGACACCCGCACCCGATTCCACAGTCAGATTCTGCAGGGCCGGAGTACGCAGGCCAACCCAGTTGTTGATCTGCATCTTAGAGTTATCGGTGACTTCCGCATACATTGTGACCGGAATACCAGTCGCATTCTTTAGGGCGACCAAGGACGACTTAATAACCTCATTGTCGTCCAGAATGCGGTGGGGATCCATCTCGCGTCCTCCTGCGTAACGGGCAAATTGCTTCACTGGCACCCACAGAGGCACCATCAGCCTGTGACTTCGCGCCGACTTACACTCCTACGAAATGGCCAACTACCGCTCAGCGGCCACTGACCCTTTCGGGGGCTGTAAACCGTACAAAGTAGATAGTACCCTCCGAACGGGTACACCTGCATTAAGGCATCCGTCACACAATCTTAGGAAACAACTAGGTTTCTCTACAAGTACGTAAAGAAAATACCAGGATAAATCCTGTCATTAGCCCCGCCTCGGCCGAATAAATACAAGGCAGGGGGTAGCTATTTTTCCGCTAACAAACTGCGTGAATGTTAATAACAGAGGGTAATGAACGGCGTTTTACCCCCAATGCGGACATTTTCGAAAAAGACCTTCGCTTATTTTGCATCGTGCGCTATTGTCATACATGCAACAGGTTTTGTTGAGTTCCACTTTCAATGCTACGTCCTCCACGTGGTTGTCCGAAGGTGGTGCACAGCAAACGCAAGAGGGAATCCGGTGCAATTCCGGAACTGTCCCGCAGCGGTAATCTGGAACAAAATTCGCCAACGGCACTGAGGTTATTTCAACCTTGGGAAGCGGCGAAAAGTAGGAAAATTGATAATAAGGATCTGCACGTAAGCATTGAAGCTTGCGGCAGTCGTCATCCCCTTATTGTCGGTCACGCCAGAAAGTCCGAATACCTGCCTGATGCGCCGAGGGCACTGCAAAGTGTCACGGCCACGGAGATCGCCCGCGGACAGGTGTGACGTGAAATGGAAGCGAAGAAATGCGACAGCTTCGCCTATATTTCTAGGCCTATTTTCATAGGCATTACGCCCTGCCCGCGGGCGTTTTTCTCATTTTTAGCGCGGTTTAGCTGCACATATCGATGAGCTATTCACCAACCAAGCCACTCGCCTAAACATCCTCTGGATGGCACACATCTCGCCCAATCGCCTTGGAGACCACGGGCGCCCAGGGCAAAGCCAGTCGAGCATGTTCGACCAACCGTCGATCGGCCAAAATTTCTTCCTTGGCGCCGACGCGCAGTTTGCCGTCGGCAAGCACCGCTGCCCTATCGGCGAAATTCCACGCGAAGTCGATGTCGTGCGTGGCGACGACGACGGCAGTGCTCTGATCGCGCAATTGATTGAGCGTGTGTGCAAGCTTTCGGGTCGCCTGCGGATCGAGGCCGGCGGAGGGCTCGTCGAGAAGCAGCACACGCGGATGCATCGCCAGCGCACCAGCGAGAGCGACGCGCTTGCGCTGACCATAGGAAAGCTGGTGCGGAACGCGTTCGGCGAGATCGGTGATCTCGGCGGTACCTAGAGCCTGCCGGACGCGCCGTTCGACTTCCTCGTTCTTAAGCCCCAGGTTGACGGGACCGAACGAGACGTCTGCAAACACGCTAGCCGCGAAGATTTGCTCATCCGGATCCTGCGTGACCATCTGCACTGAGCGACGGACCGCATTGCGGCCGTGCCGGGAGTACGTGTAGACGGTGCCGTCAAGGCGGACCTCACCACTATTGGGCTTAGACGCTCCCGCGAGCATACGCAACAGCGTGGACTTGCCAGAACCGTTTGCGCCCAACAGCGCTAGGCGCTCGCCGCCCGAAATTGCCAAATCCACGCCTTTCAGGACGTGGGTTTCGTCGTAAGCGTATGTAACGGCAGCTGCTTCCACAATGGCACCGCTGGCACCATGCGGGTGATCAGCGGTATTTTTCCTGCTGATCGACATCCCTATACACCCCATTTCAGCAGCGCCCAGGCCGCGATCAACGACAACAGTAATGCACTGGATATCACGATGAACTTCGGCTGCCTGGGTCGCGAAATCACTAGTACTTTCATTGCGCTCGGGTCGGCGCGAAGCTCGATTCCCTCTTGCATCTTGCGGGCACGGGTAAAGGCAATGACAAAGAGGCTGGCGGACTGTGCCGCTGCATCTCGGATCATCGCCCGGCGCGTGGAGTGCCCCAGACGTCGTGCTTGGGCCTCAGTCATTGAACGCGCAGAGTGAATCAGCACGCCGGTCATCCGATAAATCACCTCAGCGAGATAAGTCAGGTACCGAGGCATGCCGTGCTTGTCGAGCCAGGCAATGAGCTCCGAAATCGGAGTAGTCAGCGCAAAGACCATCGTGCAGCTGATACCCGCAAACGAACGCATCACAACCTGCGTCATTCGCTGCGGGCCATCCGGCGACCACGCAAGGCCGTCGGAGGTAAGCGCTACCAAAAGCGGAAATGCGCCGACGAGCACAAAAGCCGCTGGTGCCAGCACCATTGCCACATACAGCTTGCGGGGCACTCGGGCTATGTACGCAATAGACCAAGCAATGACCGCGATGACCGGTGCAAAGGGAATTGGCGGTAGCGCAACCGCCAGAATCAACAGCCCGCCGAGCAGCAGAATCTTTTCACCCACGTTGCGGCGTGCCCAAGCGCTGCGCGCCGCTGCGGCTTCTAGCGCATTCACTGCTCTTTCTCGCGCTTGTCTGAACGCGCAGCAGCCTTCCCTCGGTAGAAGCCAATAACGTAGAACAGGACGCCAGCACCGATAACGGCCTGGAGCGCGAACAGACCCGACTCGACCTCACCCGGCAGCTCGCCGACGAGTGGCTCGAACCACGGCTCGTAGTTCGGGTCGATTTCCTGAATTGTCTCCGTAGCGGTGGCATCAGTGCCGGCGAACGGCTCCTCGGCGTCGTCGTCCCCGTAGTTGAAGAACAGCGGGAACATGGCAATTACGGCTACCAGGACAATGAGACCAACGCTGACCCACACGGAGTTCTTCTTCGGCTGGCTAGCTGCCTGTGCGTCGACAATCTGCGCGTTGTTTTTTGCATTCATAATCGTGCTCTCTTTCGCTTCTTTTCGCTTGACGACGGCTACTGCTTCTGGCCGGATACGGATGCAGCTGCCGCATTCTGCGAAGTGGCAGATCCTGCAACAGCGTCAGCCGTGGTGTCTGCAGCTTTCGCCTCCAGCGCCGGTGCTGGCGCATCGCCGAAGCGGGACAGGAAGCCGAGATCGAGGAGCTCAGAATGTGCCACGACCAGCAAGGTGCGCATGAGAATGACGGTGACCAGCGCCTCGATGATTGCCAGCGGAATCTGCGTGATAGCGAACAGGCCGAGGAATGTAGCCAGCGCGCCGCCAACACCTCCCGGGTTTGCCGGGTGTGCAAGAGCGAGCTGAATGGAGGTCACGACGTAGGTGGAGAGGTCAGCGAAGAACGCTGCCATAAACACACCTGGTAGTAGGCCTCCGCCGAGCTTTCGAGTCAATACGTAGAAGGCGTAGCCAACCCACGGGCCGACGATTGCCATGGAGAAGATGTTCGCACCGAGCGTCGTAATGCCGCCGTGAGCGAGCAAGATTGCTTGGAAGAGCAACACGATGGAGCCAAGCAGCGCCATCACCGGAGGTTTGAAGATTACAGCACCAAAACCTGTACCTGTCGGGTGCGAAGTGGAACCCGTCACGGATGGAATCTTGATTGCGGAGAGCACGAAGGTAAACGCGCCGGCAGCACCGAGCAGCATGCCGCTACCGGGATGTTCTTTCATAGTGCGCTTGACTTGAATTGCGCCGTGAATGACAAAGGGAGCGGCAGCTACGCCCCACCCAATGCAATGAGTAACTGGGAGAAATCCCTCAGCAATATGCATGATGTAAATCATCTTTCTACGGCGCTATTCACCTCGACAGCACCGCTCGACCGCCAATCCGCGGACGCGAATTGGATGATTTACAGTCGGTCTCCTGGCTGATGGGCTGAGGAAAGCTTCACACTTCTATTAATGCTTCGCCTCCTTCCCCAAAGGTTTGAGTCCCCCTGAGTGGCTTCGACGAAGCACCGCAATCGCTGAGTCCATTGTCTGCGTTTTCCGGTTATCGCATATAACCGCTGTGCAGATAAGGGCCGCAATCGCGCCCAATCACAGTGGCGAGGGCCGCTGCCTATTTACAAGGCATTCCCGTGCACTGTAAATCACGTCTCAGAATAGTGGATTCTAAGAAACTTTAATGCTCTTTACCCTCACAATGGAGGTAAGGACGAGCAAGGCAATGAGATAGCGTTAACGCGGCAAGAGCAGGAGCATTGCGACAATAGCGGTGCGACTGCGACGACGCCGGCCGCGGCGACTATGACGGTGGCGACACCGGAACTGACAGCTTCCACTTCCCTACGCAAGCCATGAAATAGACGAACTGGTCTGTACTAATTGCAGGATCAGGCGTACACTACGGCTACACGCGAAAACTCATTAGGAAGTCCTCTGTGATTTCCGGAATGGATAAGATTAATGACTATTTATAACGATGTCACTGAACTGATCGGCAACACCCCGCTGGTTAAGCTCAACCGTGTTACCGAGGGCCTGCCGGGCAACGTGATTGCCAAGCTGGAGTTTTACAACCCTGCCAACTCGGTCAAGGACCGCATCGGCAACGCAATTTTCGATGCCGCCGAGCGCTCTGGCGAGCTCAAGCCGGGCGGAACCATCGTCGAGGGCACCTCAGGCAACACCGGTATCGCGCTGGCAATGGTCGGCGCAGCCCGCGGTTACAAAGTCATTCTCACTATGCCGGACACCATGAGCCAGGAGCGCCGCGTCGTTCTGCGCGCATTCGGCGCTGAGCTTGTACTCACCCCGGGCGCGGATGGCATGCGCGGTGCTGTCGATAAGGCCAACGAAATCGTGGCTAACACCGACAATGCAATCCTGGCTTCCCAGTTCGCCAACCCGGCCAACCCGGCTATCCACGAGGCAACCACTGGTGAAGAAATCTGGGAAGCTACCGACGGCAAGGTTGATTACTTCGTGGCTGGTGTCGGCACCGGCGGCACCATTACCGGTGCTGGTCGCACGCTGAAGAAGCACAACTCGGACATCCAACTGGTTGCCGTTGAGCCGAAGGCCTCCCCGCTGCTGACCGAGGGCACCGCCGGCCCGCACAAGATTCAGGGTCTGGGCGCAAACTTCGTCCCAGAGGTTCTCGATCAGGAGCTTCTCGACGAGATCATTGCGGTTACCAACGAGGACGCTATTGAGGTCTCCCGCAAGGTCGCTGCAGCCGAGGGCATCCTCGGCGGCATTTCCGCCGGTGCAAACATCAAGGCTGCTCTCGAGATTGCAGCCCGCCCGGAGTCCGAGGGCAAGAACATCGTCGTGATTGTTCCTGACTTCGGCGAGCGCTACGTCTCCTCCATCCTGTACGAGGATCTGCGCGACTAAAGCCGAGCACTATAAGCACCCGTAACCTTCTCTGCAGAGCCCGCTAGCTGGCACTTTCCGTCGGCAAGCGGGTTTTTGCATTGCCCACACCTCCGACCAGATAGAATTGACGCCCATGAGTGACTTTTTCCGAATCCTCAAAGAGGATCTGGACAATGCCCGCGCGCATGACCCAGCTGCGCGCAGTGATGTAGAAAATGCCATTGTCTACTCCGGCCTACACGCAATCTGGATTCACCGATTCTCGCACCGCCTTTGGAAACGAGGCGGGATTTTCAAGGGCATTGCACGAGTACTCGCACAGTTTTCCCGTTGGCTGACTGGTATTGAGATTCACCCGGGCGCTCAAATTGGCCGAAGGTTCTTCATCGACCACGGTATGGGCATCGTCATTGGCGAAACCGCAGAAATCGGTGACGGCTGCATGCTCTACCACGGCGTGACGCTTGGCGGCCGCTCACTGGAGAAGGTAAAACGCCACCCCACCCTGGAGGACAACGTCACCGTCGGAGCAGGTGCGAAAGTCCTTGGCCCCATCACAATTGGTGCCGGCTCATCAATCGGCGCCAACTCCGTGGTCACCCACAGCTGCCCACCCGATTCCATCGTGATAGGAATTCCGGGCCGCGTACGCCCTGCCAAGCCCGAAGAGCACAAGCCGTTGTGCGATCCGGCGGTGTACGTCCAGGGTGACGGAGACTTCATCTAGCCCCGCCCTAAAACTAGCTCTACATACAAAAGCCGGCCGGCTTCTTTGTGCGTTCTTCGCCCTTCAGCGACTAGCCAGCCAGTAGATCCTGGTATTCCGGGTTTTTCTCCACGAAGTTGGCAACAGCGGAGCAGCTGGTGCGAATCTTTCGGTTGTTCTTCCGAACATCATCCAGCGCGCCTGCGATAAGCGGCTTGGACAGGCCTTGTCCACGGAATTTGCCATCTACAACCGTGTGGTCAAAGTCCAGGGCACCTTCCACCGGGGTGTAAGCGGCAAAGCCGGCCTCTTCTCCCTCTACGGTGAGAACGTAGCGCTGACCGGCCTCATCATGCGAAATAGTGTGTGCCATTTTCGGAATCACTTCCCTCTCATGGTTGTGAAGCGTCGTCATTGCAAACGACTCTTAGGATGTAACCCAGATAACAGCTCTCGCTTCGGATTAATTCCGAATTCTGGTTAATTCTGCACTAGCGGGGGTTCGCCCGGGTGCTCGTCGGCACGCCCGACAGCGACACGGCACGGGACATCGCCCTTCGCGACCTTAGTCGCAGCCTCCCCCTCTGCCCACCCTGGGCTGACGGCCTCAGCGAGCGGGCCTGCCAGGTCCGCCATTTCGCAGTGAGACAGCCCCGGAGCCACCACACTGATGCGGTAACGCTTCCGATCCCCCGGATCCATGCCCGGGTTGGCCTCCGCCCACAAATCAGCGAGAGAGGAAGTGCGCCCCACATCGGGCATGACATCCTCGTAGACGTTGACTTCCTGATCCGGAATCAGTTCCGCGAGCACCCCACGAACCTTCTCAGCAGCCGATTGACTGCCCTCAGCATCCGTGTAGACGAAGATGCGCACGACCCACGGCAGCGTCTTATCGTCGGACAGCGTTCCTGCTGAGGCGAATTCCTTACTCATGCACAACATCCTATCCGCTAGGGTGTGTACGCGGTTTAATTTCCCCCACTTTAAGGTTTTCGCACGGCTCGATGCACTGTGCTTTACGACGATCCCCGCGACAAACACCTGGTAAAACAAAGAATCCCCAGCCCGTTTTCGGACTGGGGATTAATTGTGGCCAGAAGCGGGATCGAACCGCTGACCTTCCACTTTTCAGGCGGACGCTCTACCGACTGAGCTATCTGGCCAGACTTGAAATTAATCAAGTGGCGACCCTGACGGGACTTGAACCCGCGACCTCCGCCGTGACAGGGCGGCGCGCTAACCAACTGCGCCACAGGGCCTTAAATGCCGTGCTCAACTTTCTGGATTACCAGCGCTGTGCACGAGTTGTTACTCTACAGAACAGCGCTGAACATAAGCAAATCGCCAGTTCATGGCAGATATTTTAAGTTGAAAACTGACATCCAGCCCCGGGTCTCGGGGCAATCTAGACTGTGGCAAAAGCTCTCCCCACCAAACCCGGGTAAAGCCCCCCCTCTCCCCCAGTGTCACTGATGCGAGTTACTGACTACGTTTATGGCTGGCGGCGTTGGTAGGGTCAGGCGGTCATTGCATCATGGATAA
>NZ_KV809123.1:0-4358 GCF_001812455.1 Corynebacterium sp. HMSC076C10 | reverse complement strand
TCATAAACTCGCACAGTTTCACATTTGCAGCCCGCATTCATGGGTTAATCAACAAACTTGGCGGCAGCCAACAGCAGATACACGTCCGATACCGCCACAACTAGCCCCCCCCCGCCACCCCGACTACGCCTTGTCCAGCCACTCTTGAGCGACCAACTCAGGGCTGGCGCCACCAGCCACAGCCCGGGTCATCAGCTTTAAGTCCTCAGTGCTCAGCGAACCCGCTATCTCATTGAGCACGCGGACTCGATCATCTCGGTCCAGCGCTGGCTTGACGTAGAAAGGCACAAGCCATTGCGGCAAGTCAGCCCCAGCATTGTCGGCTGACACATCTGCGCAGCCCTGTGCCATGCCCGCGTCGGTGGCCATAACTTCACCCGGCAGCGACCGCGATAAAGCGTCGTAAACGCGGTCGCGCCACTCGCCGCTGAACTGCTTGTCCGGGGTGGAGTCGTCGGCGTATTCCTCCGCCAGTGAAGCCGCCGACGCAGGGTCGCTCAGGCCGAGTAGCTCACCTGTGCATCCGAAGGAGACCAGGACCGCTTCATTGCGTACGGCCCGCAACCGGTCGTCAGCATTGCGAATGCCGACGACCTCCGCTTGCCGCCCTATTCTCTCGAAGCTTTGCGCATACACGTACGCAAGAGCTGCTTGCTCAGGGTTGCGTAGGTCTGCCCCGACAGTCACTACCGCCTCCTGCTCGGGAGGAACGGGCATCTGCGGATCCAAATCAGAACATGCGGCAAGACCGAACCCCGTCGCCCCAGTGACCAATGCCAGGGCGGTAAAAGTGCACGCAGTAGCCGTGGAGCTACCCTTGCACCCCATTGAGCGGATGCGAAAGTGGAACCCGGCGTTCGCACGTCTAAAATCAATCATCGACACCAGCGTAACCTACGAACGGATTGTGAGGTCACCCAGAATGGGCGAAGAGAAAAGCCGCAACATCAGCGCTTCGGCGAAGGCTCGCAATCCGCGAACTAGCTCGGCCAGTCAAAGCCAAAAACCGTCGGCCACAGCAAAACCCGGTAAAACCGCTCGGGCGACGAATGCGGCTAAATCCGCAGCGAAGTCGGCTGTCTCGAAGGTGACGCGCACCAACGGCTCGTCGTCAAGCACAGGAACAGGACAGTCGAGGGCGGTGCGCGATGCCCTGCGCGATTGCGGCGTCTACATCGGTGGCAAGCGTTTGCCCGGCACCTACGACCACTTCTCCGGGCTGTCCGAGGTACGGAATTTTGGCGAGGGCTTCACGTGGCTATCGTTGTCGCGCCCCAACGCGACACAGATGGACGCCATCGCCGAGCTTTACGGGCTGGATGAGCTGACGGTGGAGGACGCACTGACTAACCGCCAGCGTCCCAAGATTGAGATCCACGATGATCACGTGGTTTTTGTAATTCGCTCGATTCATTACTCCCCGGAAGGTCTCGCGGATGACGAAAATGAGATCATTCGCTCCGGCCAGCTGATGATTGTCATCGGCCCGGAGTACGTCATCACCATTCGCATGGGCATGCCGAGCTCGGATATGCAGCGCATTAGCGCACGCGTGGAGAACACCACCGACGCCATCGACTACGGCCCCGCGGGCGTGCTTTGGGCGCTGACGGACAACCTCGTCGACGCGTACCTGCGCATCGCGATGCAGCTGGAAGATCGCGTGGAGATCATGGAAGACGAAGTCTTCGAGCCGAACTTGGATTCGGATATTGAGGACATTTACATCCTCAAACGAGAGATCCTGGAGATGCGCCACGCGATCGATCCGCTGACACCGGCGCTGCGCTCCCTGATGAATCTGCGGGAAGACATCATGCCTAAGGACGTCAGCCGTTACCTTTCCGATGTGCTCGACCACCAGCTCGCCGCCGCGGACCTCGTCTCCGGACTCGACGAACGACTCTCCGCCCTCATCGACGCCGCCGCCGTGAAAATCCAGCTGCAGCAGAACCAGGATATGCGTACCATCTCGGCGTACGCGGCTATTCTCGCCGTCCCGACCGCCCTGGCCGGCATCTACGGCATGAACTTCGACCACATGCCCGAGCTGCACTGGGAGTACGGCTACTTCATCGTCCTCGCCATCATGTTCGCCATCGTGGCGTTTTTGGTGTGGGTCCTGCGCCGCAACAAGTGGCTATAGGCTCTGCTTCTGGCAGGCATCGCTTTACGACGGATACAGCAACCTACCCGCGGTTCCCACCGAGCGCCCGCTGCGCCAACAGGTCACGGGCCCGCTCGGCATTGCGGGGATTGCACAGGACGTCGTAGCGACGGGCAACAATCTCCGTAGTGCTCGAGAAATCCCGCTTGCCGTTTTGCATTGCGTACGGAACTGCGGCCAGCACGATGCCGAAGATGGCGCCCATACCGAGGCCAACAATCAGCGGGCTCACCCAATCTTCCTGGAAAAGCCCCAGAATCAGGCCGAAGAACAGGCCCATCCACAGGCCGTACAGTGCGCCGCCGCCGAGCACCTTCGGCCAGGTCAGCCTGCCGACTACGCGCTCCACCTGCATCAGGTCAACACCGACGATGGTGAGGTCGGAAACCGGGAACTCATCGCGATCACTGAGCGAATCCACCGCCGCCTGCGCGTCGGAGTAGTTGGTGAAACTGCCCACCGGCCACCCCTCGGGCACCTGGCGCTGAGGCAACCGGGACTTCATGCTCTGTTCCCGGCCGCTCCCCCAACCGCTGCCCGCTTCCCCATTTGCCATCGGTACTCTCACCGTTCCCTTGCAGTTGTTGTCACAGTAAATGGTGACTCAGTTGCTGAAAATATTGCTAAAACTATCGCTATAAAGCGTTCTATCAAGGACAACGTCTGACGGTTGGCAATTGTTCCGCCGTCTGGTCCACCGCCCATTCCACCGCCACCGCGCTTGCCGGAGGGGTTGGTCGCTGTGACCGTCGTAAAGCGGCAAATTACTGATTTTGTCAGTAGTTCTTTGTCTTGCGGGGTCTCACGATAAGATTCACTACATAATGTCTACGATTACTGAAGCTGAAGTTCGCACCGCCCTGGCGCAGGTCGAAGATCCTGAGGTACGTCGCCCGATTACCGAGATTGGCATGGTCAAGTCCATCTCGGTGGCGGACAACAATGACGTGGCCGTGGAGATTTACCTCACCATTGCCGGTTGCCCCATGAAAAACACCATCATCGAGCGCACTGAAGAGGCGCTGAACGGTATCGAGGGCGTTGGCAACGTCACCGTCACCACCGATGTGATGAATGACGAGCAGCGCCGCGAGTTCCGCAACGCCGTCCGCGGCACCGCCTCCGAGCCGGTGATCCCATTCGCCCAGCCGGACTCCCGCACCCGCGTGTTCGCCGTCGCCTCCGGTAAGGGTGGCGTCGGTAAGTCCTCCGTGACCGTGAACCTCGCCGCCGCGCTGGCCGCGAAGGGCCTTTCTGTCGGTGTCCTCGATGCCGACGTCTACGGACACTCCATCCCGCACATGATGGGCTCCGAGGAAAAGCCGCACCAGGTCGACGACATGATCATGCCTCCGCAGGCGCACGGCGTGTCACTGATTTCTATCGGACACTTCGTCGACGACAACGCACCGGTTGTCTGGCGTGGGCCAATGCTGCACCGCGCTATCCAGCAGTTCCTCGCGGACGTGTTCTGGGGCGACCTGGACGTCCTGCTTTTCGACCTGCCCCCGGGAACCGGCGACATCGCCATCTCCGTGGCGCAGCTCGTGCCGAACGCTGAGCTGCTGATTGTTACTACCCCGCAGATGGCCGCCGCCGAGGTCGCAGAGCGCGCCGGCACCATTTCGCTGCAGACCCGCCAGCGCATCGCCGGTGTCATCGAGAACATGAGCTGGATGGAAATGCCCGACGGCTCCAAGATGGAGGTCTTCGGCGCAGGTGGCGGCGAGACCGTTGCCCGTCGTCTTACCCAGATCACCGGCGGAAAGGTCGAGCTGCTCGGCCAGGTGCCGCTGGACACAGAGCTACGCGAAGGCGGCGACAAGGGCACCCCGATTGTCCTGTCCAAGCCGGATTCGGGCGCGGGCGAGGCCCTGAACGCCATCGCTGACAAGCTGGTTGTTCGTCGCGAGTCGCTCGCAGGCAAGTCGCTCGGCTTGGGCGTGACTCCGAAGTAAGCCTCCGCTTTACGACGATCACAGCGACGCCCCCTCCCCGGTATTTCGGTGCCGAGAAGGGGGCGTCTGCTTTTGCGGCTGCGGTGTCTGGGGCGTATGTGTTGCTCGTGGTGTTTTCGGTGGTGCGAGCGGTGTATCCGCCGAAGCGGCTGCGTGCACTTACTGACTAGGTTTATGACACTTTCGTGGCAAAATTTGTGCGGTAGGGTCAGGCGGTGAATGCATCACCACTT
>NZ_KV809122.1:0-270 GCF_001812455.1 Corynebacterium sp. HMSC076C10 | reverse complement strand
TGTTGCTGGTGGGTGCCGGGGGCCTTTGTTTGTTTTGGGTCCTTTTGTGCTTGCGGGTGATGGATTGCGTGGCGGCGCCTTTGTTTGGGTGCTTTTCGCGTGGTTTTTTCATTTGTGGGAAAGATCATGGTTGTTCTCTTCTTTTTTGGCCTCGTCGGTTCGAAGGGGAGAACGTTTTATTTTTGGATAACGGCCAGGCCGCGCACTGTTTGTGGTGTGTGGTGGTTGTTTGTCTGTTTTTGTCAGGTTTTTGGGCCTTTCATTGTTTTT
>NZ_KV809121.1:0-221 GCF_001812455.1 Corynebacterium sp. HMSC076C10 | reverse complement strand
AGCTAAGATTCGCCAGCGCAGACCGTATATTTCCTATGTTGGGACGATCAGCCACATTGCTGACAACAAGCTTGACCGCAAGTTCACCCCAGATAAGCCAAATGCCGTCTTTGTCAGCGACGTCACTGAGTTCAGGGTCGCAGGCCGCAAGGTCTATCTGTCACCGGTGATGGATCTGTTCGACCGTTCAATTGTTGCCCACACCGTGGCTACATCGCCGT
>NZ_KV809120.1:0-9675 GCF_001812455.1 Corynebacterium sp. HMSC076C10 | reverse complement strand
CCCGGAAAAGACACACTTTTCTTTACTTAACCCCCGACGCCCAGCGCACCACTAACCAAAAGCAAAAAACGCCAGCTCCAACCGGAACTGGCGTTTAGAATTGCGACCCTGACGGGACTTGAACCCGCGACCTCCGCCGTGACAGGGCGGCGCGCTAACCAACTGCGCCACAGGGCCATCATGATTTTTAGTGGTACTCCCAACGGGATTCGAACCCGTGTTGCCGCCGTGAAAGGGCGGAGTCCTAGGCCTCTAGACGATGGGAGCCCGACTTAACGCTGCAAAGAGTTGCCCACTCAGTGGCACACTCCGCGTACACCTGCAGTGTATGAACATTGCATTTGCGCGCGCTCTTGGCAACGTAAAGAACTATAGAGGATAAGTACCCTTTTCCCAAAATCCACGGTTGAACTGGAGTTTCTTACTATTTCCGCGGACGCTACTAGTACTCAGATAAGCTCGCAACTATGGCAATTCCGGATTTCATTGTTCAGCTCCGTGAAAAAGTGGGCCACGCTCCGCTCTGGCTCCCCGGTGTCACGGCTATCGTCATTCGCGATGTTCCGCCGAATGCACCGATGTACGCCTTGCCCGAGGTCTTGCTGGTTCGTCGCTCCGATAATGGTGAATGGACCCCAGTCACCGGAATTATCGACCCGGACGAGCAGCCTCACGACGCCGCCGTGCGAGAGGTAAAGGAAGAAACGGGACTCGATGTCACAGTTGAGGCCCTGCTTGGAACTGGCGCCGTTGGCCCTATCGAACACCTCAACGGCGATGTTTCCTCATATCTGGATATCTCCATGCGCTGCAGTGTTGTTGGCGACGACGTCCCCTATGTCGCTGATGATGAATCCACTGATGTCGGATGGTTCCAGATCTCACAGATGCCACCGATGAAGCCACGCTTCCGCTTGATAGTCGCCGATGCAGTGGCGCAGCTTAAGCACCCGGCGGGCTTCAAGCCACGGATGGGCTACCACAAGCGGGAGAAGTAGGTGCCACAGAGGGCAAATACAGGCAAGATACTACAAAACCCCAGGCTGTTGATGACCTGGGGTTTTGCGTGCTTGTGGGCCCTGCGGGGCTCGAACCCGCGACCTGCGGATTAAAAGTCCGTAGCTCTACCAGCTGAGCTAAAGGCCCGCGCAACAAAATAGCCTAGCAATTACGCGCTTGTTTTTAATAATTGCCCTCCGGAGTTTTGCCCTGCCCGCGTCGATAAGTTCACGCCCCGGAACTTTTTACCCCTCCTGTCCGACTGAATTAATAAGCAGGAATACTGCGGGCACTTGATGCAGGCTTCGACAAATCCGTCGGAGTACACGCATCGTTTATGTCTACTTTTTCAGTCGAGGAAACATGGATGTCGTCGATATATCTCGTTGGCAATTTGGCATAACCACCGTCTACCACTTCATTTTTGTCCCGCTGACAATTGGTCTAGCTCCGCTCGTCGCGCTCATGCAGACACTGTGGGCCACGACGAAAAATGACCTTTGGTACCGAGCGACGCGGCTTTTCGGCACCATCTTCATTATTAACTTCGCCATGGGCGTAGCCACGGGTATCGTCCAGGAATTCCAGTTCGGTATGAACTGGTCGGAGTACTCCCGCATGATCGGTGATGTCTTCGGCGGCCCGCTGGCTCTTGAAGGCCTCATCGCATTCTTCCTGGAATCCACTTTCCTGGGACTGTGGATTTTCGGCTGGGGGCGTATTCCCACCTGGATGCACACGCTCTCGATTTGGATTGTCGCTATTGCGGTGAATATCTCGGCGTATTTCATCATCGTCGCCAATTCGTTCATGCAGCATCCTGTAGGCGCGGTCTACAACCCGGAAACCGGCCGCGCAGAGCTTACAGACTTTGGCGCACTGTTGACCAACTCCACTGCCTTGGCAGCTTTCCCGCATGCCGTGGCCAGCTCTTTCCTTACCGCCGGCACGCTCGTTGTCGGCGTCAGTGGCTGGTGGCTGGTTCAGAGCCGCCGCGGTGGCCAGAGCAATACTGTTCACGAACGGACGTTTCACAAGTCCATGAAGGTCGGGCTCTGGACAACTGTGCTCAGCTCGCTGGCGGTGTTTATCACCGGCGATATCCAGGCCAAGCTTATGTTCGAGCAGCAGCCGATGAAGATGGCATCGGCCGAGTCCCTGTGCCACACGCAGACAGATCCAATGTTCTCGATTCTGACCGTCGGTACGCACAACAATTGCGACTCGGTGCTGCATCTCATCGAGGTGCCATGGGTGCTGCCTTTCCTGGCCGAGGGCAAGTTCAGTGGCGTCACGCTCCAGGGCGTGCAGGACCTGCAAGAAAAAGCTGAGGCGGTCTTCGGCCCAGGCAATTACTCTCCGAATCTGTTCGTCACATACTGGTCTTTCCGCGCCATGATTGGGCTCATGGTCGGTTCTCTGGCTATCGCGTTTTTCGCTTGGCTATTTACTCGCAAGGGGCGCGTGCCGACGGGCAAGCGAGCCCGCATTTTCGCCGCTTGCAGTATCCTCGCGATTCCGTTCCCGTTCTTGGCCAGCAGCGCTGGCTGGATCTTTACGGAGATGGGCCGTCAGCCCTGGATTGTGCACCCGAACCCGGATCACGCGGGCGACCCGCGCACCGAGCTGATTCGCATGACCGTCGATATGGGTGTGTCCGACCACGCACCGGCCACGGTGATTATCACCCTGGTGGGCTTTACCCTGCTCTACCTGATTTTGGCAGTGGTGTGGTTCTGGTTGATTCGCCGCGCAGTTATTGCCGGACCTCCGACCGAATCCGCTGAGGCTATCAACGCCATCGGCAATGACCCCGAGCACGCTGGCCCATCGTCCCCAATCGCTACCAATCTGGGCGCGATCATCTCGTCTCCGGTTCGATTCAACAAGGTCCATGCCCAGTCCGCTGCCAGCCCCGACTCCGAAGTCTCCGCGACTGAGGACACAAAGTAGATAAGGATGTATCTCTGACATGTTCGGATTAGATCTTCCCGTTTTGTGGTTTGTCCTGATCGCGTTCCTGTTCGCCGGCTACTTCCTTCTCGAGGGCTTTGACTTCGGCGTCGGAATGCTGCTGCCGTTCGTTGGCCGCGATGAACCGCGTCGTAAAGCGATGCTCGGAACTATCGGGCCGGTATGGGACGGCAACGAAGTGTGGCTAATTACCGCTGGCGGCGCGCTCTTCGCGGCGTTTCCGGAATGGTATGCGTCTATGTTTTCCGGCTTCTACCTGCCGCTCTTCCTGATTCTGGTGGCGTTGATTGTCCGTATTGTCGGGCTGGAATGGCGCTTCAAAGTCAACGATGAGCGCTGGCGCGCCTGGTGCGACCGCGCAATCATCTTCGGCTCCTGGTTGCCGCCGATTCTGTGGGGCGTAGCGGTCGCGAACCTGGTGCGCGGTGTCCCGCTGAATGCCGACAAGAACTTGGACTCCGGCTTTAGTACCCTGCTCGGGTTGCTGAACCCGTACGCCCTGGTCGGCGGGATTGCGTTTGCGGCTGTGTTCGCTCTTCACGCAGTTACGTTCCTGCGGCTGAAGACCGCCGGCAAGCTACGCGACGAGGTCGGCAACGCCGCTCGAATTCCGGCACTGTCGGCGCTGATATTTGGCGGCGTGTTCCTCATCTGGACACAGCTGGGCTACGGAAAGACCTGGCTGTGGGCTGTTGTCGTCATCGCCGTCGCGGGGTTGGTCATTGCCATCTCCGCAACCGTAGGCAACCGCGATGGCATCGCTTTTTCCGCAACCGCGGTCACCGTAGTCGCCGTCACCACCGTTGTCTTCGGCGCCATGTACCCGTATCTGATGCCGACGACGCTTGCCGACGGCGTTTCCCTCGATATCTGGAATTCCGCCTCTAACCCTTACACGCTGAAAATCATGACCTGGACCGCGCTGGTGATTACCCCACTGGTGATTGCCTACCAGGCGTGGACATACTGGGTATTCCGCAAGCGGTTGATGGCTGAACGTAAGGTCTCGCAGTAGACCGTCCGTTGGAGGTTAGTTTCTAAAAAGTGGCACCTGTCGATCCGAAACCATTCAAGCTGTCGGCCCCAGCCTGGCGTTGGGTCATTTTCGCGGGCGCACTGACCGCCGCGAGCACAGGTGCCACAATCGCGTTGGGGCTGGCAATCGGCACTATTACGGCGCAGGTTCTGGGTGAGGCAACTCCTAATTGGACATTATTCGCGCTGATAGCCACGGCCGCTGTATTCGTTCGGGTGGCCTGCTCCTACGCGCTCGTGCGTTTCGGCCAATCTGCGGGTGCACGCGTGGCCACAGACCTGCGCAGCCGGGCACTGCGAGCCCTGGCTCTGCGCGATCCTCGCACTGTCGACACCGCGCACTGGCGCGCATTGCTTTCGGTCGGGCTCGATGGTGTGGCCGTCTACGTGGCGGAATTCCTCCCCGCACTGGTGGCCGCAGCGCTGGCTACCCCGATGGCATTGGTCGCAGTCGCATGGTTGGACCTCCCATCGGTTGCCATCGCGGTTGTCACGCTGCCACTCATTCCACTGTTCATGTGGCTGGTAGGTCGCCTCACTGAGGGCCGCACAGAACACCGTCTGGCCGACATCGGCACGGTGCGTGGTCAGATTCTCGACCTGGTCATCGGCCTGCCAACGCTCAAAGCGCACAACATGGCCGACACCCCCAGCGAGGAAATCAAGCGCCTGTCGACCCGCCACCGGAAATCCACCATGGAGGTCCTGCGCATCGCTTTCCTATCCGCGTCGGTCCTGGAATTCCTCACCACCCTGTCAATCGCCCTCATCGCCGTCGGCATCGGTTTCCGACTTCTGGGAGGCCACATGACGCTGGCAACCGGCCTGGCAGTGCTCATCATCGCCCCAGAAATCTATGGCCCGGTGCGCCAGGTTGGCCAGAAATTCCACGCCGCCCAGGACGGTGTGGTCGCTGCCACCGAAGTCACGGAACTGTTAGACAAGGACGCTGGCCAGACTCCGAACTCCACAGGCACCGCCTCTGAAACGATGGAGGGGGCGACCGAAGGAACGTCGTCAAGCAGTGTCCCCAGCGCCCCTACGGTCGTGTTCGAACGCCTTTCCGCGCCGGGGCGAGACGGCGTACGGCCAAGTGAATTAAGCGCCATCGCGCGGCCGGGCACAGTGACGGTGCTGGCGGGGCCGAACGGTGTGGGCAAGACGACAGCGCTGCTTGCGGTCGCCGGCATCGTGCACGAGGGACTGGAAGGCTCCGTAACTATTCGCTACGGCCAGCGCATTCTCCGTGGCCAGGATCTGCTGCGACGCATCGCGTGGCTGCCCCAGCGCCCAGTGTTGGACGCAGCGGCGGTGGGAGACAATTCGCGGCGCTCGCTCGGGCAACGTCAGCGGGAGGCGCTTCGGCGCGAGCTTGCCGACGACACCCGCGACCTCGTCCTCCTCGATGAACCGACAGCTCACCTGGATGCCGACAGTGCGCAGTCCGTGATTAGGCTCCTGCACGCACGTGCCCGGCGCGGAGCCACAGTGATTGCCACCAGCCATGATCCGCTGTTGATTGCAGCCGCCGACGGCGTGGTGGAGGTGCAGTCGCGATGACTACTCTGCAAGCGCTTCGTCGCCTGGTGAAACCCCGCGACCTGGTTTGGCCGGTGTTGGCGGGCACCATCACGCTGCTGTCCGCGCTGAGTCTGACCGTGGTGTCGGCGTGGCTGATTACGCGTTCTTGGCAGATGCCACCGCTGATGGACATCACCTTGGCGGTGACGTCTGTGCGCGCGCTGGGTATTTCGCGAGCTGCGTTTCGATACCTCGACCGGTTGGTCTCCCACGATGTGGCGTTGCGCACCGCCGAGCGCTCGCGCGTGAAGCTATGGGAGCATTTCGTGGCCGACCGTACGCTGGCGCTGCGTGAGCGTTCCGATATTGTCACAGCGCTCGGGGCGAATATTGACGCACTTGCCGATGCCGTCGTGCGTTCAATAGTGCCCGCGTTGGTGGCGCTGATGACCTCTCTCATCGCCGTTATCTTCGTAGCGCTGCTCTCGCCTGCCGCTGCGGTTCTCCTGGCGGTGGGGCTGCTTCTGGCCGGCGGTGTTGCTCCTTACCTGACGTATCGCACCACTGCGCGCTCAAGTCAGCGTCGCGCGGCCGCGCTTCAGTCGCATGCCGCTGCCGTCGAAGCGCTGCTTTCCGACGCCGCCGGCCTGCGTATCCACGGCCAGTTGGATGAGGCAGTCTCTGCCGCGTCATCCTCCAGCAAAACGGTTGCGGCCATCGATGACGCCGCAGGTCGAGCAAATGCCCGCGCCTCCGCACTGAGCACCGCGGCTAGCGTGTTGACCGCTGTCCTGACCGTGGTCGTAGCGTCATGGTTGGTGACGGATTCGGCCGGGGGCGCTGAAGGCGGTTTGCTGCACTCCCCCGAGTGGCTGACAGTTCTGGTTCTGGTGCCGCTAGCTGCTTTTGAATCGGTTGGTCCGCTGCCAGCTGCTGCGCAAACACTGGCGCAATCGAGGGAAGCCTTGCTGACGCTTGCGTCGAATGCGGGCGAATCAGAGGAAGCGGATGTCATGCGCTCGTCCCCAGCCCCCACAGCGCCAATTCACACGTCCACGCTCCCTCAGAACCACCTGGCAGTTCGGCCAACTCTGCAGGTTCAAGACTTGATCGTGGGCTACCCCGACGACAACAGCTCGAATACTGCGGAAGAGCCCGCTGCCCAGCCAGCTCAACTGCCGATGCAAAACTTCGAGGTCACCTTTGGCGACTACCGGGAAATCACGGCGCCGTCGGGAAGCGGAAAGACCACGCTGCTGAAAACAATCGCCGGACAAATCCCGCCGGTTGCGGGCACGGTGACCATCGCTGACGGAGACGGACGCGAGCTGTGGCGCAGTGCGGCAAGTGCCGGAGAACCCCACGAAAACACGGAGCAGTGCGACCTGGTGCGCTTCGTCGCCGAGGATGAGCACATCTTCGCCACGACGGTGCGGGACAACATCTCTATTGGTAACCCGCAGGTCAGCGACGATGACATTTACTCCGTGCTGGACGCCGTGGGCCTGCGCGATTGGGTCGATGCCGCACCCGACGGCCTGGACACGATTCTGGACAGCGGCGCGGACAGTCTCTCGGGTGGTCAGCGACGCAGGCTCATTCTCACCCGTGCGCTTGTCAGCACAGCGCCAATCCTGCTTCTCGACGAACCCACCGAACACCTCGACGAAGAGTCGAACCACATCCTGGAAATTCTCCGCAATACCACCGACCTGCCCGGTGGGAGGGGTCGCCGAACGGTGATCGTCGTCAGGCATCCGCGGACGCAGCGCTAACCGGGGC
Organism: Corynebacterium sp. HMSC076C10; assembly: GCF_001812455.1. Classification (NCBI taxonomy): domain Bacteria; kingdom Bacillati; phylum Actinomycetota; class Actinomycetes; order Mycobacteriales; family Corynebacteriaceae; genus Corynebacterium; species Corynebacterium sp. HMSC076C10. The sequence goes on along the minus strand of NZ_KV809120.1, from coordinate 2,364 downwards.
GATCCGATCCGCCAGATAAAACAGATTCGAAAACGGCAGTTCAGCGTGACACAATACTGTACGTGTTAGATACCTCCTCGAGTCCACTCAGCGCCGCCAAGCCCGCCGATGCCACGTCCGCGCACATGCACATCGGCCCCTTTGAGCTCGCTTCCCCCGTGGTACTCGCTCCGATGGCCGGTGTCACCAACGTGGCATTCCGCACGCTGTGCCGCGAGCAGGAGCTGCAGCGTACAGGCACGGTCTCGGGCCTCTATGTCTGCGAGATGGTCACCGCGCGAGCACTGGTCGAGCACAACGAGAAGACCATGCACATGACCACCTTCGCGCCTGACGAAAACCCGCGCAGCCTGCAGCTCTACACCACTGACCCGAAGTGGACCTACGAGGCCGCGAAGATGATCGTCGACGAAAACCTCGCCGACCACATCGACATGAACTTCGGCTGCCCAGTACCGAAGGTCACCCGCAAGGGCGGCGGCTCGGCGCTGCCGTACAAGCGCCGTCTCTTCGGCAACATCGTCGCCGCAGCGGTCAAAGCCACTGAGGGCACGGACATCCCGGTGACCGTGAAATTCCGCGTCGGCATCGATGACGAGCACCACACGCACCTCGATGCCGGCCGCATCGCCGCTGAGATGGGCGCCCAGGCTGTGGCTCTGCACGCCCGCACCGCAGCGCAGCGCTACTCCGGCCACGCTGACTGGTCGCAGATTGCACGGCTGAAGGAGCACATGGTCGACTCCGGCTTCAGCGATATCCCAGTGCTTGGCAACGGCGACATCTTTGCCTCCACCGATGCCCGCAAAATGCTCGACGAGACCGGCTGCGATGGTGTCGTCGTCGGTCGCGGCTGCCTTGGTCGCCCGTGGCTGTTCGCGCAGTTGTCCGCCGAGCTGCGTGGCGAAGAAGTGCCGCCGGCACCAACATTTGGTGAGGTCGCGGGGATTATCCGTCGTCACGCGGAACTGCTCGTGGAGCACGAGGGCGAGCGTAAGGGCTGCCGCGACCTGCGCAAGCACATTGCCTGGTACCTGCGGGGATACCCTGCCGGCAGTGAGGTGCGGAAGTCTCTTGCGCGCGTCGATTCGCTGGCAACGCTCGACGAGATTCTCGCACCGCTTTACGACGGCCCCAGCGCCCACGCCCGCCCGGAGGACGCCGACGGCGCCCGCGGCCGACAGGGGTCCCCTGCAAAGGTGGTCTTGCCGGAGGGCTGGCTGGACGACCCGGAGGACGACACCGTGCCCGAGGGCGCGGAGATTATGCACTCCGGTGGCTAAGCTTCGGTTCTGAGCGAGTGTTTACATAACTTTACGAGGGGTAATTGGGGGCTCCCCACTAACGCGCGACGTTGTTGAGGATTGCCTACTATGGAACGCATGCGCACTGTCTACCGAGAACAAATGGACAACTTGGCTCACAGCCTGATTGTGATGTGTGACCGAGTTGGCTCCATGCACAAGCTTGCGAACAAGGCCCTCTTCGAGGCTGATTTGGTCTCGGCTGAAACAGTTCTTTCCCAGATTGATTCTCTCGAGGACCTGCGCCAGGATGCGGAGCAGCGAGCCTTCGAGCTGTTGGCCCGCGAAGCTCCTGTGGCTGGTGATCTCCGACAGATTGTCAGTGGCCTCTACATTGTCGAGGACATCTCCCGCATGGGCGCGTTGAGTGTGCATATTGCCAACGTTGCCCGGCGTCGCCACCCGAACAAGGCACTGCCGGAGCCCGTGGAGGGGTTCTTCCGCGAGATGGCCTCTGTATCTGAGCAGATGACGCATGAAACCCGTCAGGTGCTCATCGACTACGACGTTGACCAGGCATTGGCCTTGGATAAGACCGATGACAGCATCGATGACATTCACCAGCACCTGTTTACGCTGACCAACGACGATAATTGGCCGCACTCCCCTGCGCAGACAGTGGATGTCACTCTGCTGAGCCGCTTCTACGAGCGTTACGCGGATCACGCTGTCGAGGTTGCCGCCCGGATTATTTACCTGGCCACCGGTTACAAGCGCGATGTCTACCTGGACAAGCTCGAGGATGAGCGCGACCAGCGCAGCTTTAACCAACGCCTGCAGGCCTTGGAGCGTCACCTGCGGATGTAGGTTCGTGAAGCTGCAGGCTGTTGGGGGGGCTGGGCTGTTGGGCTGCTCGGCGGGCTGGGTGTTGGGCTGGGTTGTAGGGATGTTGGGGGTGGCTGCTGGCCTGGGGCTCGGGGTTTTAGGCCGGAGTGGAGCCGTTTTTAAGCCACACCAGGCCAAACACTGCCCCAGCCACAACACCGCCCCAAACCGAGAAACTGACTAGGTTTATGACACTTTACCGCCGGTAGGGTCAGGCGGTCATTGCATCATGGAT
>NZ_KV809119.1:0-14647 GCF_001812455.1 Corynebacterium sp. HMSC076C10 | reverse complement strand
CGCCGAGCCAGACACACATTTTGACCCTTAACCCCCCAAGCACCACCCCAAACCCCAACCCTAGAAACAAAAAATCCTCGGAAGCTTTTACACTTCCGAGGATCTTCGCTGTGGGCGAAGGGGGACTTGAACCCCCACGTCCGTAAAGGACACTGGCACCTGAAGCCAGCGCGTCTGCCATTCCGCCACTCGCCCGTGGGAACGAATAGAACTATAACACCCCGCGCTAATACACCACCAAATCCCCAGGCCAGCACGCGTTTTTCAGCACTTTTCAGCACTTAGCAATAGCAACTTCCCCCACAACCGTCGTCACTATTTGATAAACCTCAGCAGTTCCTAGCCCTTAACTGAAGGTGTAGGGCTCTATACTGTTGCTTAAGTATCGATAATTTTTGTGCACATTTTTTCACGTAACCCGCCGCGGTTTGGCGGGAGAAGGCGAATTTCTTTAGTCAGATGGATTTCCTAGGACGCATCCGCAAGCTCGATAGCTCGCTTCAGCGCGGGCTCGATAACAGCTTTGCGCGCGTGTTCGGCGGCAAGGTTGTCCCGAATGAGTTAGAAGAATGCCTGAAGCAGGAAATTGAAGACTTCCTGATGCAGGACGCCAACGGTCAGTACTTGGCACCCAATGATTTCCGCATTGGCATCAGCGCTGCCGACTACAAGAACCTCTCTGCGTCCGAGCCCAACCTGCCGAATCAGTTGGCTGACCGCATGACACGCTACTGCCGCAACAACGGCTGGGGTTTCACCGGTTCCATTAGCGTCCACCTGCAGGCAGTGGAGTCGCTCCATACCGGCCAGTTGAAGACGGCCAGCACTTTCACCGAGGACACCGTGGGCACCTCGGAGTTCGTCCCATTCGAGGACAGTGCCGATGATGCCAACACTGACGCAGCCCCGTCGCAAAGCGATGATGAACCCCAAGCTGCAGAGACCTCTGCCGCCTACCACCCGCAGCCGGAAGCTGAGCAGTTCCCCACTGCTTCCCGCCCCATCCCCGCAGTCGACCCGGAAGCGGCAACTGAGCTGAGCAGCGCGACCGTGGGCGAAGACCAGCCCCAGGAAAAGACCGTCACCCTGCTGTTGCAGGACGGCTCCTCGCGCGTATTTGAGGTGCGCCATGGTTCGAACATCATCGGCCGCGGCACCGCTTCCGACTTCCGCCTCCCGGATACTGGTGTTTCCCGCCAGCATGCCGAAATCACGTGGGATGGCCAGGACGCTGTGCTCGTCGATTTGCATTCGACCAACGGCACCATTGTCAATGGCGAACCCATTGAGAACTGGCTGCTGGCTGACGGCGACGAAATCTCGCTGGGGCATTCTGTTCTCGAAGTTCAGATCCGCTGATTCAGATCCGCTAAGTAGTGAGGTTCACCAGGTTCACATGCCACTGCCCTAGGTTTGCCGACACATTCCTGGAATAATTACGTCCGTGTGTTCGGTTTGCGGACCCACCAGCTCTACATAAGGAGGTTCCTCGGACGTGGAAGCTATCGTTTTTCTGCTTTCGCGCATCGGCGTGCTGGTCGTCCTGTGGTTTTTCATTTGGATGACGCTTCGCACCCTGCGTACAGAAACAACAGGCTCGGCTCCGCTGCGCCCACTTCGGCAGGCCAGCAGTGCTCCGGCCAAGCGTTTCCAGCGCTCGCAGACTCCACATCAGCTCCTTGTCACCTCCGGGCCGCTGGCGGGTTCGCGCATGAACCTAAACAACCAACGCGACATCACTATTGGCCGTTCAGAGTCGAATGCCTTCGTCCTCAACGATGACTTCGCCTCGGGCCAGCACGCTCGCGTCATCAACCGCGACGGCATCTGGTACCTGGAAGACCTGGACTCCCGCAATGGCACATTCCTCAATGGCCAGCGCGTGGAACAGCCGGAACGCCTGGCTTCGGGTATGGAATTTCGTATTGGCCGTACAACTTTGAGGTTGCAACCATGAGTCTTGCTCTGAATTACACGGCCCGCTCTGACCGCGGCCTCATCCGACAGAACAACGAGGACTCCGCCTATGCGGGTTCGCGTCTGCTCGCGCTTGCCGACGGCATGGGTGGCCACGCCGCCGGAGAAATCGCATCTCAGCTGATGATTGCGGCCGTCTCTCGGCTGGACAATGATCAGCCCGGCCCCGATTTGCTCGAGTCCCTGCGCAGCGCCTGCATGGAGGGCAATAACTCCATTGCGGATGAAATTGAGCAGAACCCCTCTACGCAAGGCATGGGCACTACGCTGACTGCTCTGCTTTTCGACGGCACCCGCCTGGGCATGTGCCATGTCGGTGACTCGCGTGGCTATCTGCTGCGCGACGGGGAGCTCATCCGCATTACCCGGGATGACACCTATGTGCAGTCCCTGGTGGATGAGGGCAATCTCACCGAGGAAGAAGCGGCAATTCACCCTCAGCGCTCACTGATTTTGAAGGCTCTCACCGGGCGACCGGTGGAGCCTACTTTGTCTTATCGCGATGTTCACGAGGGCGATCGCTACCTGCTGTGCTCGGATGGTCTATCCGATCCAGTGTCCGCGGACACCATCAAGGATGTGCTCTCGGAGGGCACTCCGGACGAGGCCGCTACCAAGCTCATTGACTACGCGTTGAAGTCCGGTGGTCCGGATAACATCACCGTGGTGGTTGCCGATGTTGTCGATTCGTCGGCACGCACGCCTTACGAGCCCGCCCTGGCCGGTGCCCTGCAGAGTGCGGAGGAGGAACTCCCCCGCCCCAATACGTCAGCGGGACGCGCGGCGGCACTCCGCCCGCGGAAGTCGCAGGAAATTGCAGTGACTTCGGCGCCGGAGAAGAAAGCTTCCAAGGGCAAGTGGCTCGTTATTTCTGTGGTGCTGGTGCTGGTGGCCGGGTTGGTCGGCCTTGGTATTTGGGGCTGGCAGAAGAAGGAGTCGATGTACCATCTCGCGGTGGTCGACGGGCAGGTGCAGCTGATGCACGGCGTGCCCGGTAGTTTGCTGGGCTTCGATCTGCAAGAACCACATCAGTTCATCTGTTTGACCGATGACAACAAAGTTCAGCTGCCTCCGGCTGGGACGCCGAAGGAGAAGGTCAACTGCCACATCATGACGCCGGAAGATCTCTCGCCGGCGGCACGCAATTCGCTGGAAGGTCTGCCGGCTGATTCCTACGACGGTGTCAGCGACCAGATTGGCCGTTTGGCGGAGTCGGCACTGCCGGTATGTCTGTCCGTGTCTGACGACGACAAGGACGCAACTTCCGCCGACAAGAAGGATGAAAAGCTGGGTTCGAAGCCAGGAGTCAACTGTAGGCAGGTGCGAAAATGAGTGAAACTACCACGAAGCGACAGCTTCGGATGAAGGAAATGCTCCTGCTGCTGCTGTCGGCAGGATTGTTGCTTTTGGCACTAATTTCGCTGGAACTGGCTCAGGGCAACTCTCTGACCGCAGATGTCTTTTACATCATTGGCGGATTCTTTGTGATCTTTGCAGTGGCGCATATCGCGCTGACCTTTGTGGCGCCCAACGCCGATCAGGTGATGCTGCCGGTTGCAGCAACGCTCAATGCCTTGGGGCTGGTGATGATTCACCGCCTCGACCTGGCCAATGACACCTCGTTGGTGCGCAACCAGATCATGTGGACCGTACTCAGCGTCGCACTGTTTATCGGCGTGATTGTCCTGCTGCGCAACCATCACTCGCTGTCGCAGTACTCGTATCTGCTGGGTCTTGGCGGCTTGATTCTGTTGGCGCTACCGCTGGTGTGGCCGTCGTCGATTAATGCTGATGCCCGCATCTGGATTTCCATCGGCCCGTTCTCCATGCAGCCGGGTGAGTTTGCCAAGGTAATGCTGCTGATCTTCTTTGCTCAGCTGCTGGTGAATAAGCGCTCGCTGTTCAATGTGGCGGGCAAGCGTTTCCTGGGCATTGATTTCCCGCGTGTTCGCGACCTGGGTCCGATTCTGCTGATCTGGGGCATCGCTACCGTCATCATGGCTCTGCAGAATGACTTTGGCCCGGCGCTGGTGCTCTTCGGCACTGTGCTGGCAATGCTCTACGCTGCCACCGGTCGTGGTTCCTGGCTGATCATCGGCATGGTGCTGGTGACCGTCGGCGTTGTCGGTGTCTACATGGTTTCGGACAAGATTCAGGCGCGAGTCACGCATTTCCTGGATCCGTTGGGCTCCTACGACGAGGGCGGCTATCAGCTCTCCCAGGGTCTGTTCGGCATGAGCTGGGGTGGCATCGGTGGCACCGGTCTGGGCCAGGGCTACCCACAGAACATTCCGGTGGCACACTCTGACTTCATCCTCTCGGCCTTTGGTGAGGAGCTCGGTTTTACCGGTCTGAGTGCCATCATCCTGCTGTTCGCGATTCTGATTTCCCGCGGTATTTCGGCGAGCTTGGCGGTACGTGATTCCTTTGGCAAGCTGCTGGCGGCCGGTGTCGCATTCTCGATGGCCATTCAGCTGTTCGTGGTTGCAGCCGGTGTTTCCAAGCTGATGCCGCTGACCGGTCTGACTACTCCGTTCATGTCAGCCGGTGGTTCCTCACTGCTGGCCAGCTACATCATGTTGGCCATCGTGCTGCGCGTCTCTGACGAGGCCAACCGCCCCTGGGGCATTCAAAGCAGCCCTTCGGGCCTCAACGACAATGCCAACGCATCTCAGGAGGTGAACCAGTAGATGAATAAAACCATTCGCCAAATCTTTGTTGTCGTTCTCGGACTCTTCGTTCTTCTACTGGCGAACCTGACCTACATCCAGGGCTTCCAGCAGGATAAGTACGCCCACAATCCGCTGAATAGCCGTCAGTTCCTGGAGGAAAAGTCCAAACCTCGCGGCCAAATCACCACTGACGGCGACATTCTGGCCCACTCGGTCAAGGGCGAGAGCGGCTTCTATGACCGCAGCTACGACACCGACCCGGAGGCATATGCCGCGGTGGTCGGATACCTGTCGGACATCTACGGCTCGGCCGGTATCGAACGCTCTCAGAACGAGATCTTGAACGGCAGCGACCCTTCGCTGTTTACCTCCCGCGCCCTCGACATGGTCACGGGCAAGGAACCCTCTGGGGCCTCCACGGAGCTGACGCTGTTGCCGAACGCTCAGCGGACTGCGTACCAACAACTCGCTGAACGCGGCTACGTCGGCTCCGCCGTCGCCATTCGCCCATCGACGGGTGAAATTCTCGCGATGGCCTCCACACCGTCGTTCAACCCGAATGACATCGCCGCCGGCGACGAGAGTACCTGGCAGTCCCTCAATAACAATGAGGGCGCACCGCTGCTCAACCACGCCACTCAGCGTCCGCTGCCGCCGGGTTCCACTTTCAAGGTGTTGACCACGGTCACGGCACTGGAGCAAGGCGCTTCCCCGGACACCTCGGTCACTGGCGCACCGCAGATTACGCTGCCGGATACCACCACTACGTTGGAGAACTACGGTGGCTCGACCTGTGGTGGGGCTACTACAACTCTCCGCCAGGCTTTCGCGCAGTCCTGTAATACGGCATTCGCTGAGCTCGGTATGCAGTACGGGGCCGATGCGCTCAAGGACGTCGCTAAGCGATTCGGCATCGGTGAGACCCACGACGACGCGGGCCTGCCGATTCAGCCCTCCGCTGTCGGTGATATTCCGGATCAGTCCTCGCTGGGTCAGACCTCCATTGGTCAGCGCGACGTGTCTTTCACGCCGCTAGACAACGCCATCATCGCCGCCACGATTGCCAACGGCGGCGTGCGCATGGAACCCCAGATCATCAAATCGGTGCGCGGTGCCGACCTCTCCGAAATCAAGTCCTTTAAGCCGATTGAAGCCGGCGAGGCGATTTCGCCGGAGGTCGCGGAGACCGTAACTGAGCTGATGCGCGGCTCCGAGTCGCACTCGGGCGGTAACGGTTCGCGTATTGCCTCCAAGACCGGTACCGCCGAACACGGTGCTGTCCGCGGCGAGTACGCGCCGCACGTCTGGTACATCGCCTTCGCGCCGGACTCCGATGTCGCCGTGGCTGTCGTCGTGGAAAACGGTGGCGGCCAGGGCCAGGGCGCTACCGGCGCCTCCGTTGCTGCCCCGATTGGCCGTGCACTCATTAACGCGGTCGAACAGGCGGGTCGATAAGCATGGATGCCCACCAAGTTCAAGACATCGTTGGCGACCGATATCACGTCCGCCGTCTGCTCGGCCGTGGCGGCATGTCCACCGTCTGGCTTGCCGACGACGCCACCAGCGGCGAACTGGTTGCAATCAAACTTCTGAACCAGGAGTACTCGGACAACTACGAGTTCCGGCAGCGTTTCCAGAACGAAGCCGCCGCTGCGCGCAGCGTCAACAGCCCAAACGTGGTGAAGATTGTCACCTACGAGGAAGGCGACATCGGCAGCCACGGCGCGTGTTACATCGTCATGGAGTACATCCGTGGCGAATCTCTGTCGCAGGTGCTGCAGCGGCGTCGCACCCTGCCAGAGCACCTGATGCTCGACGTTCTGGAGCAGACTGCACACGGCCTGTCGGCAATTCACGCTGCGAACCTTGTCCACCGCGACATTAAGCCAGGCAACCTCCTGGTGACGCCGGAGGGCACGGTGAAAATTACCGACTTTGGCATTGCCAAAGCCGCTGAAGCGGTGCCTCTGACGCGTACCGGCATGGTCGTCGGTACCGCGCAGTATGTCTCACCGGAGCAGGCGCAGGGCAAACAGGTGAGTCCGGCGACAGACATCTACTCGCTTGGCTGTGTCGCCTACGAAATGGTGGCCGGCGCCCGGCCCTTCCAGGGCGACTCCACCGTCGCGGTTGCCGTGGCACACATCAACGAGGCACCACCTGCGTTGGCGCCGACGGTCAATCCGCATATCCGCGAACTTATCGGCATTATGCTGCGCAAGGATCCGCAGCGTCGCTATGCCGATGGCCGTGAGCTGGCACAGGCTGTTTTGCGAGTGCGCGCGGGGCACCGCCCACCGCAGCCGCGTGGTGTGACCCCAACGGTGCACCGTCAATCCAACGCTGCCAACCCGGCGACCACCGAACTCGGTGCCATGACGCGACCGCCCATGCCGGTGTCGCAGCCACCGCAGCAACCGCAGCGACCACAGCAGCAGCCCGCCCGACAGCGAAAGCCGGCAAAGAAGCGCACTGGCTGCGGTTGTGGCTGCGGCAGCATTGTGCTGTTGGTGCTGCTAGTGTTGCTGGCCGGTGCTATCGCGGTCGTCTACTCGTTGTCGACTACCGGTTCACTGCCAACCATTCCGAACTTGGAGCAGTACATTCCGAACCAGTCACAGCAGCAAACCACAGAGGAAAACACCGACCCCAACGACGGTTCTGGTTACGGTTGGTCGGGCGACAATTCCGGTAACTGGGGAAATAACGACGGCGGCAACTCTGGTGAAAACTACGGCGGCAACAATGACGGTGCCTCTGACAGCTCCACTGAGCAGGACACCAGCGAGACCGCTCCGGATACGTCCGAACCGACTCAGGATTCGGGCAACGACAATGGCAACGACAGTGGCGACGACTCCAGCGGCGGTGGTCTGCCCGGTATTCAATTGCCCCTGGGAAATGACTCCGGTAATACCTTGGGGACTCCAGATGCACAGTAATATTCAGGTACAAGATGTTTTGGTGGAAATCCTTCCGAAGGGACTGACGAACAATGTCTGGCAATGACGATCTCCTCTCCGGCCGTTATCGGCTCGGCGAGCTCATTGGCGTTGGCGGCATGTCCGATGTCTACCGCGCTGAAGATACTGTTCTCGGTCGCTCTGTCGCGGTCAAGATGATGAGGGCCGACCTTGCCAGGGATGAGAACTTCCTCGCAAGGTTCCGTCGTGAAGCGAAAAATTCAGCGCTGCTGAATCACCCGTCGATCGTGTCGGTGTACGACACCGGCGAGACGGATAGCCCGATGGGGCGCGTGCCTTTCATTGTCATGGAGCTGATTCAGGGCGAGACCCTGCGTGATCTTGTTCGTCGTGAGGGGCGGCTCGACCCGAAGAAGGCCGCATCGATCATGGCATCGGTGTGTGATGCGCTGACGGCATCCCACCATGCGGGCATTATTCACCGTGACATCAAGCCAGCGAACATCATGCTGACCAACACCGGCAAGGTGAAGGTGATGGACTTCGGCATCGCTCGCGCGCTCGGTGATTCCACCACGATGACGCAGACTGCGGCGGTGCTGGGTACCGCGCAATACCTCTCGCCGGAGCAGGCGCGCGGTAAGACCGCCGACGCCCGTTCCGATATCTACGCTGTCGGCTGCGTACTTTTCGAGGCCGTCACGGGCGCCCCGCCGTTCACCGGCGAAACCCCTCTTTCTGTCGCTTACCAGCACGTTCAGGACCAGCCGCCGCGGCCTTCGGGGAAGCTCAACACCGACCCGAACACGGCTCAGGCCCTCGACGCGGTGTTGTTGACCGCGATGGCCAAGGATCCGATGGAGCGCTACGACTCTGCAGAGGACTTCGCCCAGGATTTGCGTCGTCTTGCACGCGGCGAGGATCCGTTGGCGCTGGCGCACCACGGCGCGCATGACGACGACGCGAAGACCACCGAATTCCTTCCGGCAACTCCGTCGGATGCTGAGACCCGGGTGACCCCTGCGCAGCAGGCAACTCCGGCCGCTGTCCCTGCTCCGGCTCCGGCTCCGGAACCGGAGAGAGTGGCTGCCCAGCCGGAAGCCCCTGCTCAGATCGCTAACACTGACGAGCCTGAGAAAAAGAAGGGTGGCGCAGGAAAGACTGTCGCACTGGCGGCTGCTGCGCTGGTCGCTCTCGGCGGTGTCGGCTACGGCGCCTACCAGCTTTTCAACTCGTCCACCGAGGTCGAGACCGTCGCCATTCCGCAGGTCGAGGGCCTAAATGTCAATGAGGCAACGCAGGTTCTCGAGCAGGCTGGTTTCGTGGTCAACCGCGTCGACGAGCCGAACCCAGATGTGCCCCGAGACACGGTGATTGCCACCGAACCGGGTGTCGGATCGGGGTTGCCGCAGGGATCTCGTATCAAGCTGCGCGTATCTTCGGGCCCAGAGTTGACCAATGTGCCGGATGTACGCGACAAACAGGCAGAGGAAGCTCGCCGCCTGCTCGAGGAGGCGGGGCTTGTCGTCAATCCGAAGCTGCAAGAGGAACCGAGTGAGGACGTTCCGCGCGGCAATGTCATCGAGCAGTCTCCAGCTGCCGGTTCTCAGGTGTCGAAGGGAACCCGCGTAACTTTGACTGTCTCCTCCGGTATCGAGACCAAGACTGTTCCGGATGTCACTGGTCAGAGGTTGGATTCCGCCCGCACGACCCTCGAATCCGCTGGTTTCGTTGTCGAGGTGGTGGAGGTTGACTCCACTGAGGAACAGGGAACCGTTGTTGAGGTTCCCCAGAAGGGCACGGAGCTCACCGTCGGAACGACTGTCGAGCTGCACGTTTCGCGCGGCAACCAAATTAAGATGCCACGAGTTGAGGGCCAGACTCGCAGTGATGCGGAGAAGGCACTCACCGATGCCGGCTTCGAGGGAACTATCCGCACCGAGGAAGTCACCACGCTGGATCTGTCCAAGGTCGACCACGTGGAGAAAGCCAACCCGTCGGCCGGATCCAAGCTCAACAAGGACGGCGAGGTCACCCTACGCGTCTACCGGCTGGGGGTCGCCCCGGAGAGCTCTTCAGAGGAACGGCCTGCTCCGGAACCTCCCATAAGGCTGCCGGATCTGCTGCCTAACTAGCGGCTAGTGTGCCAGCACGTCTGAGAAGGCGCGCTGGTACACCGCCTGCTGCTCTTCCAACTCCGCCAGGAGTTCCTCGGTGTACTCGCCGCCGGCCAGTCGCAGCCAATTGACCAGCATGCGGTGCCCGTACTGGGTGAGTACCGACTCCGGGTGGTACTGCACGCCGTGAATCGGCAGGTCGCGGTGGCGCATCGCCATCAGCATGCCCGAATCGGTGAATGCCGTGGCAATGAGTTCCTCCGGCAACGTCTTCGGATCCACCGTCAACGAGTGGTAGCGCGTGGCAATAAAAGGACTGGGCACATCGGCCAGAACACCCGTGCCGTCATGAGTGACCGGGGAGGTCTTGCCGTGCAACAGCTCGTCGGCACGCACGACCTGCGCACCAAAGACCTCACCAATCGCCTGGTGACCCAAGCACACACCCAACACCGGTGTCGGCTCGTCCTGCCTGCTCACCGCGCGAATAATGTCCTCTGTCCATCCCGCATTGGACGGCTCACCGGGACCGGGCGACAGTAGGATTGCATCAAATTGCTTTACGACGTCGTCAACATCGCGGAGACGCGCATCATCATTGCGCCAGACAGTAACCGTTTCGCCGAGCTGGCCTATGTACTGGACCAGATTGAATACGAAGCTGTCATAGTTATCGACGACGAGAATCTGCATAACTGGGAATTCTACTGCCTGCGAACTTCACTGGTAAGTTCGGATGCAAAGTTTACAATTATGCATATACCGCGGGAGTGTAGATACCGCGCTGATCGCAACCTGCTGACCACAACCTAAGGAGTTTAAAGCGCTATGCCTAAGGCAAAGATTGAAAGCACTAATTCACCACAATCCGGTGGCTCCTCTGTCAGCCGTACCCCGGTCAAAATCAATAGCACTCAGACACCAGTGTGGTACAAGGTGCTGATGTTCGGGTTCATGCTGATTGGTTTGGGCTGGCTGCTGGTCAACTACATCGCGGGTCCGCATATTCCGTTCATGGTGACTTTGAACGCATGGAACTACGTCATCGGCTTTGGTCTTTTCATTGTTGGTCTGCTGATGACTATGGGTTGGCGTTAGTCAGCTCTAATACATCGCACCCCCTCAGGCGCATCCACTTTTGGATGCGCCTTTTTTTCATACCTAAAAACCCAGGTCAATTCACCCCCGTCAATACACCCGTTTCCCACACGTTTTTCGACGAATGAGGATTTCCCTCCTACTGATCGCGCAAAAAAGTTATCCACAGAAACCTGTGTAACAATCATGTAATTTGTGGATAACTGTGGAGAGATTTCGTCCCAAATTTCTCACGGGTTACGTAACAGAAACCGTAAAGCATGACAACTTTGGTTCTATCCCCTGTGTCCACAGTATCCACAGCCTGTGGATAACTCTGTGAACAAGTAACATAGTTGCAAGTCAAGTTGTGCGTAACTCCAATATTCTGCGGAGTTCGACCACTTTCGAACGCTGGTTCGTAAATTACAAGAATGGAATTATCCACACATGTGCACAAGTCTGTGGACAACTGTGAATTGTTGTAATTTGTGAAAATTGGGACCCGTAACGTGCTTCTTGGCCCGTGTTCACCTAGGTGAACAGTGGAGTATTTTGTCCACAGGGCTGTGGACATGTGGAGAATCAACACGATTTGCTACTACCCCCACTACCCCTAAACACAACATTGAGGTTACGGGCCGTCGTAAAGCGAAAATGGGCATGAAAAAACCCGCCCGGAACAACCGGACGGGTTAAAGAGCGTAGAAGCTAGCGGATTACTTCTCGATGTCGATGGAGGTAATCACGACCGGCTCCAGCGGGCGATCCCAGTGATCGGTAGCCACACGAGCGATCTCGTCGACAACCTTCTTCGAGGCATCATCAGCGACCTCACCGAAGATGGTGTGAGCGCCATTGAGGTGCGGGGTCGGAACAACGGTGATGAAGAACTGGGAACCGTTGGTACCACGGCCGCCGCGCTTGCCGGCGTTTGCCATAGCGAGCAGGTACGGACGATCGAACTGGAGCTCCGGGTGAATCTCGTCGTCGAACATGTAGCCCGGGCCGCCGGTGCCGGTGCCCAGCGGGTCACCACCCTGAATCATGAATCCAGCGATGATGCGGTGGAAGATGGCCTCATCGTAGAACGGGCCGGACTCGGTGCCAGAGGCGTTCTGCCCCTTGTACTCCTTGGTGCCTTCTGCCAGGCCGATGAAGTTGTCGACGGTATTCGGCGCGTGGTTGCCGAACAGGTCAATCACGATATCGCCATGGTTGGTGTGCACAGTTGCAGTAGCAGTCTTAATAGTCACGTTCCTTAGGATACCGACCTTGGTGGCCAATTGCTCCTACTGGTGAGTTTCTCCGTGGCAGAAACCAGCGAAAATGTTTTTCAAGATAAGGAAAAGAGTTCTTCGTTGACCCCCATGGAGGCCAAATAGTGCCTAAGCTGGAATGTGAGCCTGCTGCAAATATTTCGGCGCTAGGCCTAACTGGGCCCTAGCTCTTGGACTTAGAAGCATCTTGGTCTCAGAGGCACTGGCGCCGCAGCAGTATTAATCATTGATTGAGAATTAAAGGCGATGCCTGTTGGCGACGCACTAATAAAGGAGAGTCATGAACCCCAACGCAATCTCGCTGGCTGTCAAGGGACTGAAGTCCGCTTACGACAGCTACTCGGATTACCGGGACAAGAAGGCTGCAGAGCTCTACGACACGATGCAGGAGGCTAAGAAGGTGGCAGCTGCACAGAACGAGGCAGCAAAGGACGCAGCAACCAATTGGGCGGAAGACGTTAAGGAAAAGGTTTCCGACGCCCGCGATCAGCTCGCTGAGCAGGCCGAAGAACTGACCGGCAAGGTTGAGAAGAAGTCCAAGGAGACCAAGAAGCAGGCTAAGAAGGCTGCGAAGCAGGCCGAGAAGGACGCTAAGCGCAAGGGCAAGAAGACCCGTTGCAAGGCTCGCTGCGAGGCTAAGAAGGCTGAAAAGAAGGCCAAGAAGGCTCGCAAGGACCTCGAGGTGCGTACCCAGAAGGCTATCGACAAGGTAACCGGTAAGGAAGAGCAGCGCGCCAAGAACGGTCGCATCGCAACCGCTTCCCTGGTCTTCGCTGTTGTTGCAGCAATCGTCGGTGTCATCGTTTGGAAGCTGCGCAAGGACGACAAGCTCCCGGTTGACCCAGCTCCGTACCAGCAGAAGGCCCAGGAAGTTAAGCACAAGGTCGAAGAGAAGGCCGCAGAGGTCAAGGAGACCGTTGAAGAGAAGGCTTCTGAGGCTAAGGACAAGGCTGAAGAGGTAAAGGGCAAGGCAGCCGACAAGGCCGACGAGGCCAAGGACAAGGCTGCTAAGGCCAAGGAGACCACTGAGGAGAAGGCCGCAGAGGCTTCCAAGCAGGCTCAAATCAAGGTCGACGAGGTCAAGACCGAGAAGAAGAACGCTGACGACGCTAAGAAGATCTCTTCCAAGCCGTCCAAGCCGGCTCCGAAGCCGGGTCAGGCTCGCAAGAAGTAAATAGGCGGCTAGATAGCCAAAAGCCTTTTCACGCCCGATTGTTCTGTGCAGTTGATGCGCAGGCGGTCGGGCGTTTTGCTGTCTATATCTTCTTAGCTGTCGTGCGGTCTAATTCTTTGGCTCTTCAGCCTTTGTCGCCAAATCTCTTTTCGCTGAAGAAGAATATTCCCCAAATAATAAATCCGATGATTGGGAACAGTAACTGCACAAGTGTCCATGCAATTATTCGACTCGTCCCGCTTTTCCGGCGCACTTCAAAGATAATAACAATCCCCAAAAACCCGAGATAAATAATTGGGAAAAGCGTCCATATTAAATCGTAGTAGGTCGGAATTTCCACTATTACACCTGTCGGCATCCATTTTCGGCATTAACATCAGCTAAAACGTCGGTATGACCATTGGCATAACCAGTAAGTTTGATACAAGGATGCAAAGCCGGAAGTAGATGTACGAAGTCCACACCGTCTAGTAGCTTGAGGCCTATCTCTGAATAAGCTCGACCTGAAGTACCCGATGCACGAGCCCCGCTATTCAAAACGCCTTGGTATGTATATCCCGGGGTTGATGTCTCCCCACCTTGGTTAGTAATTCTAACACTGGTTACTTTATTTCCTGACGAGCACCACTCCATCGACAACCAGGAAGTAGCAACTACGAACCCATAGTTAGATTTCCAGTCTTGATGATGGTTAGCAGTCCTGCAGTTGCCACTACTGCGCGTTGCAGTGACAACTGGAGCCGAAACACTTTGCTCTACTGAGGACGGCGACATAGCACGCAAAAAGACCGCTTTATCTTTTTTAGACAACGCATTATACGTTTCTTGAGGATTCCCCGAATTCATTACCTCGTTTACCAGTACCGCCTCAGATCGACTTTCAGCAGAAGCAGTTCCCGTTGCTGTTCCGACAAAAGCTAGGGCAACTATTGCCGTTGCGAATAACCTTTTTTTCATACTACACCTCAAGATTGCGGAATTCGGTCCTTGAATCAACACCGTTGTGCTTTCGATGTAACGGTCTCACGAAAGATTAAGAACATCAATGATTTCGCTGAAGTGTCCAATTGGTTACCTCTAAATGGAGGGATAATATTCAACACTGTGATTCGGTCCATCTGAACTGACAGCAAGCACAATCTCAGTACCCGAAAGTGAATTTCCCAACCGATATTGTGTGCTTAAAAGCGCACTCCAGAATACTTCGCACTCAATACAATTTTGGCTGACCTGAACAATCGACATAAAACTAGACAGCATGGTCGACTTTGTGGCAGAACCATCTCAACGCGAACGAGGAACTGCTTCATTGAGCTCAAAGCTCGCATCAATGCCGGCATTCATAATGCCCACACGGTCTAGCAGGCTAAGTACACGACCACTAGAATCCGCGGGTTAAGTAGCAGAATGTGTGTCTGATTCTTGC
>NZ_KV809118.1:0-861 GCF_001812455.1 Corynebacterium sp. HMSC076C10 | reverse complement strand
AAGATGTTCATGGTCTCCCCGATCACTGCCCGGAAATGGGCAGGCCGCTACCGGGAAGAGGGTGAGTTTGGGATGCAGGATCGCTCCAGCAAGCCGCACCGGATCCCAGGCAGGACGCCCGAGCATGTCAAGAAGAAGATCATCAACCTGCGCTGGCGGCTTCGACTGGGGCCAGCCCAGATCGCTGCGCGACTTGGTCTCTCGACGTCGACTGTTCACGCGGTCCTCGTCCGTTGCCGCGTGAACCGCCTCTCGCATATCGATCGTGTCACTGGCGAGCCATTGCGGCGATATGAGCATCCTCATCCGGGATCGTTGATTCATGTCGATGTCACGAAGTTCGGCAACATCCCCGACGGCGGTGGACATCGTTACGTAGGTCGGCAGCAAGGCGCACGGAACAAGCTCGCGACTCCGGGATTACCACGAGGAAAAGATCACAAGCCGCGCACCGGGACGGCGTTCGTTCACACAGTCATCGACGACCACTCCCGCGTCGCATACGCAGAAATCTGGTCGGATGAGCAGGCGAGCACAGCGGTGGGAGTTCTCGAACGCGCCGTGGCCTGGTTCGCCGAACGAGGCGTGACCGTCGAGCGAGTCCTATCCGACAACGGGTCGGCATACAGATCCCACGCATGGAGGGACTTCTGCGCTCGGCTCGGCATCCGACACAAGCGGACACGCCCCTACCGGCCGCAGACGAACGGGAAGATCGAGCGATTCCACCGCACGCTCGGGGACGGCTGGGCCTATGCCAGGTTTTACGGTTCAGAGGCCGAACGACGCCTGGCGCTGCCCGGCTGGCTCCACTTCTACAACCACCACCGACACCACTCTGCGATTGGCGGCGTACCCTTC
>NZ_KV809117.1:0-5636 GCF_001812455.1 Corynebacterium sp. HMSC076C10 | reverse complement strand
ATTTCTCAGTCCAACTAATGGGGAGCAGTTCACATTGTTGCGGTAGGGGGCCTATTTTTTCTTATTGACGCCCACGCTTTCCGCTTGGCTGCAGCGCCAGCGGAATGTGAGATTGTGCGAGCGCAGTGCTGGGGGATTGCGTCACGGGAGGCGCCGGCGCCCTATTTGGCGGCGTGAGGATGTGCAGATGTCGCTAGACCGGGAATGCGTGGCCGACGGCGCCGTATTTGGGGCGCTAGCAGGGGTGAATGTCGCTAGAACGGGAATGCGTTAAAGACACTGATTTGCAGCTCCGCAAAACTGCAGGTCAGGGAATTGTCGCAAAATTCGGAGGCGCGCCTGTGCTGACAGATTCCCGTTCTAGCGACATTTCGACCTTCGAAGTGCAACTTTTCCGACAGTTGGTGCCACGAGTTGCAATAGCGCGAGCATCTCGGCACTGAGAGCCAGGGTGGCGAGAGTGGCTAGGGTGGCCAGGGCGGTGACAGTGGCCAGGGTGGCTAGGGTGGCCAGAGTGGCGTCGGGTGGCCAGCGTGGCGACGGTGGCCAGGGCGGAGATGGAGTCGGTAGCGGCCGAGCAGGAAGCGGACTAACTTAGGGTAGCCTGTTGTGTGGTTAGCCTTACCTGTGTAATATAGACCCGATTGCTGTGTTGGCCGTAGCCGAAAGAGGCCATCAGTCTCTTGGGGCTACGGGTACTTTACAGCGTCTCAAAGAGTTCCTTACACATTAGGCTTTCACATGTTTCGAAACAATTCGCTGACCCGTCGAGCGGCGCTGAAGACCGCCGCTGTCTTGGTAGCATCCACTCTTGTTCTGTCTGGTTGCTCCCGAGGCGACGACGCGGCGGCGTCAAAAAATGAGGGCACCGGGGACGAGCGCATCGCCGCAGTTGGCCTGGGAGACAGCGATACCTTGCTCGCTCTAGGCATCCAACCAGTCCTCGTAGCGCCCTGGGGTGCTGAGGGAGATGTTGATGCGTCTGGCGTCGGCCCATGGGCTACCGAAAAGCTCGGCGACAACAAGCCTGAAGTGGTTTACGGTACTGCCAACGGATTCACTGCTGAAATCCTGGAGAAGATCTCCGCCGCTGATCCGGACAAGATCATTGCGGTGAACTCTGCCGTAGACGCGCAGGCGAAGAAGGCGCTTAATGACATCGCCCCAACCACCGTTAAGCCAGACGGTGCCACGGACTGGCAGATCCCCTGGCGGGATCAGGTCAACCAGATCGCCGGCGCTGTAGACAAGCAAGAAGAAGGCGACAAACTCGTCGAAGAAACGCAGAAGGCCTTCGATGATTTCCAACAGCAGCACCCTGAGCTCAAAGGCAAGCGTGCGGCTATCGTCATGCCTTATCAGGGAAAGATCGGCCTGTACACCTCCGGTGACGGTCGCGGGCAGTTTATCAAGAGTCTGGGCTTCGAGATCCCGAAGGAGCTCGAAGGTAACGGGGGCGAGTTCTACCGCGACATCGCACCTGAGAACTACAGCGACCTCAACAACGTCGATTACCTCTTCATCCTTGATTACCAGGGTGCCGCCGATACCTTGAAGAAGGATCCAACATTCAGCAAGCTGGACGTTGTTCGCGAAGGCAAGGTCCGCTGGATGGACGAAAACGTGGGCAATGCAATGAGTATGCCGAACCCATTGACCATCCCCTGGGCAGTCGACAAGTTCTCTGACGCAATTTAATTGAAAGTGTCCGTTTCAAGAACTCGACATTCTTTGGTGTTTTCCCGGCGTTTGCTTACTTCGGCCGCACTCGTTGGCTTGGCTTTGCTGCTGCTTGCCTCCCTGTACTTGGGTTCCAAAGATCTTTCCATTGGCGAAGTGACCAGCATCCTCATGCATGGTCCGCACCCATCTACGCAATCCGGCATCAATGCTGAACAGTCCGGCATCATTTGGGACTTGCGCGTTCCGCGCACCCTCTTGGCTGTGATCACAGGCGCAGCCCTGGCTATGGCGGGTGCCATTGCTCAGAGCTGGACCCGCAACCCCCTGGCAGATCCCGGCATTATCGGCGTGAACGCTGGAGCAAGTTTCGCAGTCGCTGCGGCACTGACCTTGGGCTGGGCAACGACGGTCGGGGAGCGGACACTTGTAGGGCTCGTCGGGGCGGCCGTCGCTGCCTTAATCGTGCTGTTGATTTCCCGCGTATCGCGTAACCCGCTAACTCTGGTACTCGTGGGCGTGGGAGTTACCTTCGCCCTGCAAGCGGCCACGAATATGCTGAGCCTCTATTCTTCCGACACCCTGGAAGGGCTCCGCCGCTGGACCGTTGGCTCTACGGCTGGGCGGGGTATGGAAGACGTGGCCTTAGCTGCTTTAGGTCTAGCACTAGGTGCTCTATGTGGTGCGCTTGCAGCACGCCCGCTGGATCTACTTGCGATGGGAGAGGACTCCGCCCGTTCCCTTGGCAGCTCGCCCACGAGAACCCGCTTGTTGGCTGCCGCAGCGGTGATCATCCTCGCCGGCTCGGCGACAGCCACTGTGGGGCTTGTGACATTCGTGGGCTTCGCCGTGCCACACCTACTACGCCCGTTTACCGGCCCGTCCCTGACTCGCCTCTTGCTGCCGACCGGCATTGTTGGTGGCGCGGCTGTGTTGCTAGCCGATATTGTGGGCCGCTTCGTCCTGCAGCCTAACGAGCTGGAAATGTCCATTGTCTTAGCTATTGTCGGTGCCCCAGTGATGATTCTGGCGGTGCGACGTAAGAAGAGTTCACCGACCTCGAATGACTCGGAGCTGACGATATGAGCGATATGACGTCTATCCGTAGTATTAAGCGTTCACGAAGCAGACGCGTCCTGGCGGCTTCGGCAGGGTTCGCCCTCATAGCGGCTCTTTGTTACTGCTTAATCCTGGGGCAAGGAGCGGTGAAGCTCAGCCCGATGGAAGTCATCGAGGTTCTCACCGGTGGGGGCACACAGCAAGCAATCAACGTGGTGTGGGATCTCCGCCTGCCTGTAGCAATCGCTACCGTTCTGGTCGGCGCGGCTCTAGGGCTGGCAGGTGCGTGGACTCAGACCATGGCCCGCAATCCGCTGGCCAGCCCGGACATTCTCGGTGTATCCGGCGGCGCGGCGGTTTTGGTTGTGGCGGGCACCGTAGTTACCCGCCCTGCATGGAGTGAGGGGGTGCCGACGTTCTGGTGGCGTGCTGCACTCGCTTTGCTTGGCGCACTAGTAATCGTTGGTTTGCTCGTTCTATTCGGTGGCTTCGGGACGTCGCAGCGCGTAGTGGTCATCGGCCTGGCACTGTCTTTCCTCACGCAGTCTTTAGTGCAGTATCTCCTGCTCCGGGCTGACTTAACTCGTGCCACGGATGCCCAAACTTGGCTCGCTGGGTCTACCGGCTTTGTGCGTATGGAAGCTTTGTTGCCTATGGTGTTGGGCCTGTTGCCCTTCGTAGTTTTAGGCCTCTGTGCTACGCGCGATGTCCCTCTTCTTTCTCATGATGACGCCACCGCGTCCACACTTGGGGTAAATGTCACGAGGGTGCGCGCTATTTTGCTCATTGCCGCAACGGGCATTGTCGCGGTGGTGGTTTCTTTTGTCGGCCCAATTGGATTCGTGGCACTATTGGCTCCTCAGCTGGCCAAGCTGGTGGCCGGAACGCCCACGCCCCATCCGTTGTGCTCTACTTTTGCAGGCGCTGCTCTATTAGCTGCGTGCGCCGTCGTGGCGGGCGCACTGCCATTTACATCCCCTGTGGGTTTGGTTACCGCCATCATCGGTGGCCCCGCGTTGGTGTTGCTTGTGTGGTTGGCGGCCCGTCGCGGAACTCTGAAAGGAATGGTTCAATGAACGTTCAAGTTGATCACGTCACCGTGGGCTACAACGACGGCCCAAGCATTGTTAAGGACGTGTCTTTCACTGCAGAGCCCGGGAAGGTCACCACGCTCTTAGGCCCCAATGGTTGTGGCAAGTCGACGTTGCTCAAGACGCTTTCTCGGCTGCTTGCTCCCGCCGAAGGACGGGTTCTTGTAGAGAAAAAGGACGTGCATAGTTTGCGGTCGCGCGAAGCCGCCCAACTAATTGCGCTTTTGCCACAACACCCGCTGTGTCCGGCGGGATTGACCGTTGGAGAACTTGTGGAGCGCGGACGGCACCCTTATCGTCGATCGCTCTGGGGTGGGGGAGCGACGGCGTCAGAAGATAAAGAAAAAGTGCGCGAGGCGCTGAAGAAGACGAAGGTTGACCATCTTGTTGCCCGCGACGTGGCGGAGCTTTCTGGCGGCCAGCGGCAGCGGGTCTGGATGGCGATGGTGTTGGCGCAGGATACGCCAATTGTGCTGTTGGACGAACCGACTACCTACCTAGATCCGGCACATGCGATAGAGATTCTAAGTATCGTGCGGGAGCTCGCTCAAGAGGGCAAGACGGTGATTACCGTACTTCATGATCTTGGCCTGGCGGGAGCTTTTAGCGACGAGATGATCGTCATGAAGGAAGGGGAAAAGATCGCCGAGGGTTCTCCAAAGGAGGCTCTGACGGTGGATGTGTTGCGCGAGGCATATGGCCTGAATGCCGAGGTGTGGGAAGATCCCCGCGGTATGGCTCCGATTATTGTGCCGCGAGGGATTGTGGCTAATTAAGGCCGTGCCCTGCCTAGGAACCAATAGGGGCACCACTGCACGGATTCGCTATTGAGGCCCCAGGTGTGAATTGCGTGGCGCCGTACTTCCTTGCAGAGCTGTCCTTC
The DNA here is from genome assembly GCF_001812455.1 of Corynebacterium sp. HMSC076C10. Lineage (NCBI taxonomy): Bacteria > Bacillati > Actinomycetota > Actinomycetes > Mycobacteriales > Corynebacteriaceae > Corynebacterium > Corynebacterium sp. HMSC076C10. The sequence continues at coordinate 923 of NZ_KV809117.1, read as the reverse complement.
ACCCGCGACCCAGACGTACTTCGACTGTGTTGCGGGGTGTTCGGCACGGTCCAGTTGCTGTAGGTGGGACATCACTGCCGTGCTGAAGTCCGTTGTAGCGCTAAACAGCACTTCTAGGCTGCCCAGCTTGCTCTCCCAGTCGGCGACGAGGGATGGCTCGAGGTCACCATGGTTCTCGGCGACCACTACGAGGTGTATGTCGCGCAACTGTTCCGGGGCAAACGCATCCGCGTAATCCAAAATGGCGCGAACGGAAGGTACGGCAGATGGGTCTGCGATAAGTGTTTGTGAACTTTGCGCGCGGTGCCAGAGGCCCTGGCATGTCCAGATGCCTACCTGGTCGCCAACACGAGTTGCAAGAGCCCAGGCGAGCCCTGGTCCGACGTGCTCATCCTTTGGATTTTTGACGCCATGTGTCGCCACGTCGAAAGTTATCTGTCCGCACTCGGGATCGAGTGAGCGTACGGTGTACCAACGTAAATTTGGGCGTTGGGTCTCCGGCATGGCTGTAACGCTTGCGCGGATATTGGCGCCACCTCCGTGGAGTGGTAAATGGAGATTCTCGCCGGGCTTAGCCGGCATAAAGAGGCCAAAGAATTCGTCCGGGCCGGAAAGCTGAAAGCCGACTAGCTCGGGGGAGCGGATGACAATCCTCTGCAGGTTTTCTGCCGGGGCGCTGACGTCATAAACAGTGGCGCGGATGATTCGATGGTGCGGTTCAGAAGGGGCGGCCAAGAGTAGGTGGTCAGAAAAGGTCGCGCGGTAGGCGGAAGTGTTCGTCGGAGTGTTCAGGGTAACTGGGTTCGAGGTCATAGTGGGAGTTAACTTACCCTTACCTAAAGCAAAAGTGAAAGGGTGAGGGGCAGAAAAAGCCCCGCGGGGATCCGAGGTGAACTGGTCCCCGAAAGTTGGACTGGTTTAAC
>NZ_KV809116.1:0-1083 GCF_001812455.1 Corynebacterium sp. HMSC076C10 | reverse complement strand
TTTTTGATTCTTCTGATTTGAAGGGTTTTTGATGGAGGGTTTGATCCTGGCTCAGGACGAACGCTGGCGGCGTGCTTAACACATGCAAGTCGAACGGTAAGGCTCCAGCTTGCTGGGGTACACGAGTGGCGAACGGGTGAGTAACACGTGGGTGACCTGCCCTGCACTTCGGGATAAGCCTGGGAAACTGGGTCTAATACCGGATAGGACCGCACCGTGAGGGTGTGGTGGAAAGTTTTTTCGGTGTGGGATGGGCCCGCGGCCTATCAGCTTGTTGGTGGGGTAATGGCCTACCAAGGCGGCGACGGGTAGCCGGCCTGAGAGGGTGGACGGCCACATTGGGACTGAGACACGGCCCAGACTCCTACGGGAGGCAGCAGTGGGGAATATTGCACAATGGGCGGAAGCCTGATGCAGCGACGCCGCGTGGGGGATGACGGCCTTCGGGTTGTAAACTCCTTTCACCATCGACGAAGGGTTTCTGACGGTAGATGGAGAAGAAGCACCGGCTAACTACGTGCCAGCAGCCGCGGTAATACGTAGGGTGCGAGCGTTGTCCGGAATTACTGGGCGTAAAGAGCTCGTAGGTGGTTTGTCGCGTCGTCTGTGAAATTCCGGGGCTTAACTCCGGGCGTGCAGGCGATACGGGCATAACTTGAGTACTGTAGGGGAGACTGGAATTCCTGGTGTAGCGGTGAAATGCGCAGATATCAGGAGGAACACCGGTGGCGAAGGCGGGTCTCTGGGCAGTAACTGACGCTGAGGAGCGAAAGCATGGGGAGCGAACAGGATTAGATACCCTGGTAGTCCATGCCGTAAACGGTGGGCGCTAGGTGTGGGTTTCCTTCCACGGGATCCGTGCCGTAGCTAACGCATTAAGCGCCCCGCCTGGGGAGTACGGCCGCAAGGCTAAAACTCAAAGGAATTGACGGGGGCCCGCACAAGCGGCGGAGCATGTGGATTAATTCGATGCAACGCGAAGAACCTTACCTGGGCTTGACATATACAGGATCGCGCCAGAGATGGTGTTTCCCTTGTGGCTTGTATACAGGTGGTGCATGGTTGTCGTCAGCTCGTGTCGTG
>NZ_KV809115.1:0-25032 GCF_001812455.1 Corynebacterium sp. HMSC076C10 | reverse complement strand
CAAGAATCAGACACACATTCTGCTACTTAACCCTGGTATTCACTCATCGATGCGCTGTAGCGTGGCCACAAGTGAATACCTCATCGACATGTGGAGGGGCTGATCGAAAGCGTGCGCATAAGTGCCGGGGCACCATCGATAAGACACGGTAATTCGTCGATAAGACACGGTAAACCATCGATGAGTTAAGAAAAGTCATCGATAAGTGCCCCCCGCCCCGCAAACTCCTAGAACCCCGCGTAGGTGCAAGAACCCAGATGGCAGTGAGATATCTCCGATCCGTCCAATACAAGAACTTTCCGCGTTAGCTGGTAGAATGCGTGACGCAAACGAAGTTCATTCGATCTTTTACAGGCGACATCGATGATCGCCGCTATTTCTAGGAGTAAGAAACCTATGGCCAACAGCAAGGCTGTTGAATTTTTCTTTGATGAGGATTTCGGTATTACCGAGGCCGTTGCCACCATCGACAATGGTGATTTCGGCACCCGCACCATTCGCTTTGAAACGGGCCAGCTGGCTCGTCAGGCCGATGGTTCGGTGACCACCTACTTGGACGAGGAGACCATGCTCCTGTCCACCGTCACCGCTTCCAACCAGCCCCGCGAGGGCTTTGATTTCTTCCCGCTGACCGTCGACGTTGAAGAGCGTATGTACGCTGCGGGCAAGATTCCGGGTTCGTTCTTCCGCCGTGAGGGCCGCCCGTCTACCGATGCCATCCTGGCATGTCGTCTGATCGACCGTCCGCTGCGTCCGACCTTCGTCAAGGGCCTGCGCAACGAGGTACAGGTTGTTGTCACCGTCATGTCCTGGGATCCGAAGGACCGTTACGACGTTGTCGCAATCAACGGCGCGTCAGCTGCAACTCAGCTTTCCGGGCTGCCGGTCTCCGGCGCTGTCGGTGGCGTCCGCATCGCGCTCGTTGCTGATGACAAGCACCCAGAGGGTGCATGGGTCGCTTTCCCGACCGAGGAGCAGCACGAGCAGGCTCTGTTCGAGATGGTCGTCGCTGGCCGTATCGTCACCCGCAAGCGTCGCGGCAAGAACGTCGAAGATGTCGCCATCATGATGGTGGAGGCTGGAGCAGGGGAGACCGTCGTCAAGCGTATTGCTGACGGTGCACCGGCGCCGACCGAGGACATCGTCGCCGCTGGCCTCGAGGCAGCAAAGCCGCACATCAAGGTTCTGTGTGAGGCACAGAAGGGTCTGGCTGAGCGCGCAGCGAAGGAAACGCAGGAGTTCCCGCTGTTCCCGGCATACAGCGATGAGATTTTTGACGCCGTCGAGAAGAAGTCCGCTAAGAAGCTGGCCAAGCTGCTCACCATCCCGGGTAAGCAGGAACGAGATGACGCCACCAATGAGTACATGGAGGACGTCGAGGGGCAGCTGCTGGAGCGCTTCGTATCCGATGATGTCGACGAGCAATCTGCGACCAAGCAGATTCGCGCTGCATACAACGCAGTGATGAAGCAGATTGTCCGTGAGAAGATTCTGGCTGAGGGCTTCCGCATCGATGGTCGCGGTGTCACCGACATTCGTGACCTGGGCGTTGAGGTCGGTCTGATTCCGCGTGCCCACGGCTCTTCGCTGTTTGAGCGCGGCGAGACCCAGATTCTGGGTGTCACCACTTTGGACATGCTGAAGATGGAGCAGCAGATTGACTCGCTGACTCCTGTTACCTCCAAGCGCTACATCCACCACTACAACTTCCCGCCGTACTCCACCGGCGAGACCGGTCGTGTTGGCTCTCCGAAGCGCCGCGAGATTGGTCACGGGGCACTGGCTGAGCGCGCTCTGCTGCCGGTCGTGCCGTCCCGCGAGGAATTCCCGTACACCATTCGCCAGGTCTCCGAGGCTCTTGGATCCAATGGTTCGACCTCCATGGGCTCGGTCTGTGCTTCGACTCTGTCGCTGTACAACGCCGGTGTGCCGCTGAAGGCTCCGGTTGCCGGTATCGCCATGGGCCTGGTTTCCGGCGAGGTTGACGGTGAGAACCGCTTCGTCGCACTGACCGATATTCTCGGTGCCGAAGACGCATTCGGTGACATGGACTTCAAGGTCGCTGGTACTGCGGACTTCATTACCGCACTGCAGCTGGACACCAAGCTCGACGGTATTCCGTCGAAGGTTCTGGCCGATGCTCTGTCCCAGGCTCGTGATGCACGTCTGGCCATCCTGTCCACCATGGCTGAGGTCATCGAGTCTCCGGACGAGATGAGTGGTCTCGCTCCGAAGATCACCACCGTTAAGGTTCCGGCTTCGAAGATCGGTGAGCTCATCGGTCCGAAGGGCAAGACCATCAACGGCATCACCGAGGAAACCGGTGCTGATATCTCTATCGAGGACGACGGCACCGTATTTGTCTCGGCAACTTCCGGTAAGGCCGCGGACGCTGCAATCGAGCAGATTAATGCGATTGCTAACCCGCAGCTGCCGAAGGTCGGCGAACGCTACCTGGGCACTGTCGTGAAGACTGTCGCTTTCGGTGCTTTCGTCTCCCTGACTCCGGGCCGTGACGGTCTGATCCACATCTCCAAGCTCGGTGGCGACAAGCGCATCGAGAAGGTCGAGGATGTCATCAATGTCGGCGACAAGATTCAGGTCGAAATCGCTGATATCGACAACCGCGGTAAGATCTCGCTGGTTCCGGTCGAAGACAACTAATGCTTGGCGACGGAGGACGCGCTGTAGGTAGCCTCCGACAACGCGTGTAGCGATGGCGCGGTTAGGTCACAAATTGACCTAACCGCGCTTTTGTTTTGGGTTAATCTCGGGTTTCGAACGGATTAATTTTCGAACCCACGTGGAAGGTGATTTGCGCATGCAACTTGTCGCGCACGATCATGAATTCATTGACATTGCGGCCGGTGACTATGTCGCAAGTATTTCCCAGTTCGGTGGTGGTCCGAGATCACTGGAGTACTGTGGCCTGCCACTGCTGACTGACTATCCCAAAGGGTTCAATCCACCGTTGTCCGCAGGTACGCTCCTGGCTCCGTGGCCGAACAGGGTCGCTGACGGAGTATTCATCTTTGATGGGGAAGTACATCGGCTAGATATTTCGGAGCCGTCCCGGGCGAATGCTATTCACGGGTTTGTTGCAGATCGCGTTTGGTCTGTGGTCGATTCTGATGACAGCAGCGTCACCTTGGGCGTGGAAGTTGAGCCGCAGCCGGGCTGGCCTTGGGAACTCGGTCTGACCGTGCGTTGGCAAGTCACAGCCTCAGATGGCCTATCGGCGGAGTTCACAGTGCATAATCGCAGCGATAGGGAGTGCCCGTTTGGTCTGGGCTGGCATCCTTACTTAAGCGCTTTGGGCGCTGATTTCGACAGTTGCACACTGCGGTTGCCCGTTGATAAAAACCTGCCACTGGAGCCAATTCGAAACTTGCCCGCCGGCCCAGCGGTGCCAGCGGAGACAGTGGTTCCCAGCCTTCGAGAGGGGGTATCCCTGGATGGACTGTGGCTGGATCACTGCTTCTTTGCTGCCGCGGAGGCAGCGGGGAGTGACTCGCCGCGCCGTCGTGAAGCGCATTTGGTTGGGCCAAATGGCAAGGGTGCTGTGCTCTGGGCCGATGATGAATTCAGGTTCTTCCAGGTCTATGTTGCGGACGCCGGACGACGAGAAGGATTTCCTGGGCACGGGAATGCGATTGCGGTGGAGCCAATGACATGTCCGCCGGATGCGCTACGCTCCGGTACCGGTTTGCTGCGAGTTCAGGCTGGAGAGACAACAACTCTTGCCATGGGGCTGCGCGCGGAAACGGGTGGAAAATAGTTTTCCCAGCGCAGAAGAGTACAGCCCCCTCAATGGAAATCCCGGGCCGGGAGCAAGCCGCCTAGTTTAGGCGGTATTCCCCCCGGTCTTGGGGGGCTACTGTAATGCAATCTTCTTCCGCTGCGGCTTGAGCAGCGTGGTGAGGAAGATTAGTACCACGGCAAATCCCGCGGCGGTAAACATCGCAATGCTATAGCCACGAATCACGTCGTCGGCGGCAGGAGCTGCTGCACCAGTGCTGGACAGGCCAGCGGCAATAACAGCTGACAGTGCCACAAACAGTGCAGTACCGACAGCGCCGGCAACCTGCTGCAGCGTGTTCATAATTGCTGAGCCATCCGGGTAGAGGCGCTTCGGAAGATCACCAAGACCGAATGTAAACAGCGGAGTAAACAGCAGCCCCAGGCCAATCTCAAGGACGATGTGGCAGGCGACAATCCACCACAGCGGAGTCGATGCTGAGATGAAGCCGAGCCCGAAAAGACCGAGGGCAAGGACAACGGAGCCGGGAATTGCCAGTGGGCGCGGACCATAGCTGTCAAAGAGCCGACCGACAGCCGGTCCCATAAGGCCCATAACCAGTGGACCAGGCATCACAATCAAACCAATAGTCTTGACGTCGACACCTCGCAGATTGAGGTAGAGCGGCAAAATGATGATCACACCGAACATCAGCATGAAACCAATGGTCAGAATGATTGTGGACAGCCTAAAGCTCTTTGTGCGGAAGGTTCGAAGATCCAGCAGAGCTCGGTTGTGCGGTGCCAAACGGCGCTGGCGCATGATGAAGAATACCAACAGCACGATGCCGACTACGCACAGGATTCCGTCGATAAGCGAAAACTCTGCGCCTACGCGGCTCAGCGCGTACACCAGCGGGCCGAATGCACCGGCACTGAGGAACACCGAGAGGATATCGATGGGCTTCGCGGAGTTTTCCTCAATATTGGGAACGAGAATGACACCCACTACCAGCACAATTAGGCCGAGCGGCAACATCGTGTCGAAAAGCGCATGCCAATTGTTATTTGCGATCTCCAGAATGAGACCGGAGATGGTCGGTCCGATAGCAGGCGCGACAGCGATGACCACGCTCATTCGTCCCATCATGCGCCCGCGCTCATGCTCCGGTACTACGTTGAGCACCGTGGTCATCAGCAGCGGCAGCAGCACTGCGGTACCGGACGCTTGGACAATGCGTGCGAGCAGAACGATCGCGAAGTTTGGCGCGAAAGCACCGATGAGAGTGCCCACGACGAATAGTCCTTGACTGACCGCGAAAAGAATGCGGAACGGCACTGCCGAAATGAGAAATCCAGTGACCGGAATGACAACTGCCATGGTCAGTAGGAACGATGTTGTCAGCCAGCCTGCGGTAGCTGCGCTGATTCCGAGGTCCGCCTTGACGACGGGAATTGCGACGCTCATGACCGTCTCGTTCAAGATAGCCATGAATGCCGCAGCTAGTAGCACGTAAATGGCCATATAAGCACTTTTGGGCGCATCGGCCTGTGGTGCCTCCGAACTTGGGCTGAGTTCGGAATCTTCAGATTCAGAAACCAAGTGAAGTCTCTTTCTATATATCGGTACAGAAATAGGTGATTGTCGAAGATATTGAATCTTAGCGCAACAAAAACCCCGTCGTAAGTCGACAAAAAGGCAAAGCGGACGGGGGCATTGGCACACAAGTTGGCCAACACATTCTAAGGTAAGGGAGAAAGATAAACCCGTTGGGAAAGGACAATAGCTGTGAGCAATATCAAGGTCGGCGTACTTGGCGCCAAGGGCAAGGTAGGGTCCACCATCTGCGAGGCAGTTGAAGCCGCCGACGATTTGGAGCTGGCAGCGGGTCTCGACTCTGGCGATGACCTGAATGAACTTGTCACCGCTGGTGTGCAGACCATTGTTGACTTTACTCAGCCCGACGCTGTGATGGGCAATCTTGAGTTCTGCGTTAAGAATGGCATCAACGCTGTCGTGGGTACTACGGGCTTTACTAAGGAGCGCCTCGATCAGGTGCAGCGCTGGCTTGACGACGCCGCCGGTGAGGCCAATGTTCTTATTGCACCGAACTTCGCAATCTCCGCGGTACTGACCATGAAAATGGCGGAGCTAGCCGCTCCGTACTTCGATTCCGCTGAAGTTATCGAAATGCACCACCCTTTTAAGAAGGATGCCCCCTCGGGCACCGCTATCCACACTGCTGAGGCTATTGCTCGTGCTCGCAAGGAAGCCGGCATGGGGGAGCAGCCGGACGCCACTGAGCAAACTCTCGATGGTGCTCGCGGTGCTGAGGTCGAGGGCATTCCGGTGCACGCAGTCCGTATGACCGGTTCGGTGGCTCACGAGACCGTTATCTTCGGTGCAGAAGGGCAGTCGCTCACCATCAAGCAGGACTCCTACTCGCGCACCAGCTTCGTACCAGGCGTTCTGCTGGGTGTGCGCAAGATTGAGGATTTTCCGGGCCTGACTGTGGGACTGGAGCCATTCCTGGGACTTTAATGGCCGGGAGTTAACTGAAAATGTCTGAAAATGTCACTCTCAAGGCGCAGCTAATCGCCGCGACCAACTTCTTCCCGCCGGAGGACATCGACTTTGATAGCGATGCCGATGGTGGGGAAGCATTGATTGAGTTCTCCGGCAGGGCTTGTTATGAAACGTGGGACAAGCCCAATCCACGAACGGCGACGAATAGGGGATATCTGCGACATGTGCTTGAGGTAGGCCACACCTCACTTTTTGAACACGCAAGTGCAAGCATCTATGTTCGTGGGCTGTCGCGCTCGTGTGCACATGAACTCACACGGCACCGCCACTTTTCCTTTTCGCAGTTGTCGCAGCGGTTTGTGCCGGCCAGTTCCAACAATGTTGTGGTTCCTCCCGCAATTGCGGAGGACCCGGATCTGTTGCGAGTTTTCGAAAGCGCGGTTGATCAGTCCCGTTTCGCCTATGGTGAGTTATTAGACGCACTGGAAGAGAAGTGGGCCGACGAGCCCAACGCTATCTTGCGGCGAAAGCAGGCACGCCAGGCAGCCCGGGCGGTTTTGCCCAATGCCACCGAAACTCGAATCGTGGTTACTGGTAATTTCCGGTCTTGGCGCCACTTCATTTCGATGCGTGCGACTGAGCATGCCGATGCTGAAATTCGGGAGTTGGCAGTGGCTTGCCTGCGGGAGCTGCAGCGCTGTGCTCCTGTTGCTTTTGGGGATTTTGAGATTAACACTCTGAAGGATGGGTCGGTCGTCGCGTCGAGTCCTTACGCCTTCGAGGGGTAATCGCACGTACAGTGTGAAGATATAGTCGATTGAGATTTTTAAGAAAAGGTAGTCAACAATGAGCACAGGAATTGCGTCAACTCGCGGTGCTGACATTTTCGGCACCGTCGCCGTAGCTATGGTGACCCCTTTTGATAAGGACGGAAACCTCGATGTCAAGGCGGGTGTGCAGCTCGCTGGTCATCTTGTAGACGGTGGCTGCGATGCACTCATTCTGGCCGGTACTACCGGCGAGTCGCCTACTACGACGGTTGAGGAAAAGCTTGAGCTTCTCCGAGCTGTCCGTGCAGAGATGGGTGACGAGGTTAAGCTCGTGGCCGGTGCCGGCACCAATGACACGGCCGGGTCCATCGAGCTGGCAAAGGCTTCTGTGGAGGCGGGCGCGGATGCGCTGCTCGTCGTCACGCCGTATTACTCCAAACCGTCCCAGGAGGGGCTGTACCGTCACTTTACGGCAGTGGCTGACGCAACCGAGGCGCCGGTGTGTTTGTATGACATTCCGCCGCGTTCGGTTATTCCGATTGAAGTTGATACCATTTACCGGTTGGCGGAGCACCCGAGAATCCAGGCTGTTAAGGACGCCAAGGGGGATTTGGGAGCTGCCGCCGGCATTATCGCTAATACTGATTTGGCGTGGTACTCCGGTGACGATGTGCTGAACCTTCCGTGGCTGTCTATTGGCGCCACCGGGTTTATTTCCGTTATTGGACATGCAGCCCCGCAGCTGCTGGCTGAGGTGCGCTCTTGCTTTGACAAGGGAGACCTTGCTGGTGCGCAGGCTGCCCACGCGAAGATGACTCCGCTGTTTGCCGCTCAGGCTGCACTTGGCGGTGTAAGTTTTGCTAAATCCGCTCTGCGTCTGCAGGGCATTGAGATAGGAGATCCACGCTTGCCGCAAATTGCAGCAAATGACCAGCAGCTTGAGATGCTTGAAGAAGCTATGCGGAAGGCGGGTGTTCTGTAGTGGCTGAAGGACGCAATCGCGCCCGCAAGGTAACTCGTAAGGCTGGTCCGCCTTCCGAGTCCGACGTGGCTGCAGCAGAGCAGTCCAATAACTCTGCATCCAAGGGCTCCGACAAGGGTGGAGCTAAATCCAACGGCTCGAAGTCCTCGCAGCGTTCCGGTGAGCGTAAGAACTCCGGTAACGCTAAGAAGTCCCAAGGTTCTTCGAATTCTTCCAACCGCGGTTCCCGCGGTGGTCGCGGCGGCCGTGGAGGTAACCGCGGAAATAGTTCGAGGGGTGGCCGTGGCGGACGCGGTGGCAACCGTCGTAACGTAGTCCAGTCGATGCAGGGTGCAGACTTGACGCAGCGTCTTCCTGCACCGCCGAAGGCCCCCAAGGACGGCCTGCGCGTGGTCGCACTGGGCGGTATTTCCGAAATCGGTCGCAATATGACCGTGTTGGAGTACAAGAACCGCCTGATCATCGTCGACTGCGGCGTGCTGTTCCCGAGCTCGGATGAGCCGGGTGTTGACCTGATCCTGCCTGACTTCTCCTACATGGAAGACAAGTGGGATCGCGTGGAAGCTCTCGTGGTCACCCACGGTCACGAGGACCACATCGGTGCTATCCCTTGGTTGCTCAAGCAGCGCGCGGACATCCCGATTATTGCTTCTCGCTTTACCCTGGCACTGATTCAGGCCAAGACACAGGAGCACCGTCAGCGCCCGAAGGTCATCGAGGTCAACGACACCAGCCACATTCAGCGTGGTCCGTTCGATCTGCGTTTCTTCAATGTCAACCACTCGATTCCGGAGTGCCTTGGCATCGTCATTAAGACCGGAGCTGGCATGGTCGTCCACACCGGTGACGTGAAGATGGACCAGACCCCGCCGGACGGGAAGCCGACTGACCTGCCGGCGCTGAGCCGCTACGGTGATGAGGGAATCGACCTCTTCTTGTGTGAGTCCACCAACGCTACGATTCCGGGCTTCTCGGGATCCGAGGCGGAATTGGCTCCAACTCTGCGCCGTCTGATTATGGATGCCAAGCAGCGCGTTATCGTCGCGGCCTTCGCATCGAATGTCTATCGCGTGCAGGCGGTCATCGACGCAGCTGTTAAGGCTGGCCGCAAGGTTGCCTTCAACGGTCGCTCTATGATTCGCAACATGCGCATCGCGCAGGAATTGGGGCTGCTGACCGCTCCGGAAAATACCATTGTGGAGATGAACGAGGCCGCTCGCATGGCGCCCCACAAGGTCGTGCTGGTGACTACCGGTACGCAGGGTGAGCCAATGGCTGCGCTGTCTCGCATGGCCCGCCGTGAGCACCGTCAGATCACCGTCCGTGATGGCGACCTGATTATCCTCAGTTCTTCGCTGGTACCCGGTAACGAAGAGGCAGTCTTCGGCGTTATCAACATGCTGGCCCAAATTGGTGCCACGGTTATCACCGGTAAGGATGCGAAGGTTCACACCTCCGGTCACGGCTTTGCCGGCGAGCTGCTGTTCCTCTACAACGCAGCTCGTCCGTCGAACGTCATGCCGATTCACGGTGAGTGGCGCCACCTCCGTGCCAACAAGGAGCTGGCTGTGTCCACTGGCGTGAAGCCAGAGAACGTTGTCCTGGCTCAGAACGGTGTGGTAGTCGACCTCGTTGATGGCCGCGCTCGTGTAGTTGGCCAGGTTCCGGTCGGTAACCTCTACGTCGATGGCGTCACCATGGGTGACGTCGACGCTGACGTGCTGGCAGACCGTGCTGAAATGCGTGAAGGTGGTCTTATCACCGTCACAGCCGTCATTGATAACCGCACTGGCCGCCCGTTGGAGAAGCCACGGGCTCAGGCTCGCGGTTACTCGGACGACGCCAAGGAAGTGCTCGAAACCGTCGAGCAGGTCGTTGACGATACTCTCTTTGACCTGGCTGGCAGTGGCGAGAACAACCCGTACCGTATGGCTCAGGAAGTTCGTCGCCGCACCGAGCGTGTCATTAACCAGAAGTGGCGTCGCAGCCCGATGGTTGTTCCGACAATCGTGCCGATGTCCTCTGAGGCAGCCGAAGAGGTTACCGATGAGGAAATCCAGGAGTCGCGCGAAAGTATCTAAATTTCTAGAGCGTCTTTTAGCGTAAGAGCCCGCATCCACCTACAACCGTGTGGATGCGGGCTTCTCCGTGCCTGGTCTAGGCTGGAGCTATGACTTTTGCTGAACGGGAACGTGAAGACCTAGCTAATCTACTGCTCAGCGTCGGCCCCGACGCCCCGACCTTGTGCGAGGGGTGGACGACCCGGGATCTTGCCAACCACCTGTACATTCGCGAAAACCGTCTGGATGCCGCTGGCGGGATGTTCGTCAAGGCGCTTTCGGACCGCCTCGATGCTGTTACCGCTGAGGTCAATCGAATGCCCTACGTCGAAGTGGTGGGGAAGTGGGGTAGTGGTGCTCCGCGATGGAATCCAATGAACTGGGCAGACCGCTACGTCAACGCTGCGGAGAACTTCGTCCATCACGAGGATGTCCGTCGTGCCCAGGAAGGCTGGACCGTTCGTCAGCTGCCACCCTCCGGAGTTTCGGACCTGTGGCGTCTGGTCACTACTGCCGGCCGTATGATGTTGCGCGGTTCGACCTCGACCGTGGTGCTAATGCGTGACGACGGAGTTGCGGTGACCCTAATCGACAACAGTGCTAAAGGTGCTCCAGTTGTGACTGTCCACGGAAGCGTCGGGGAACTGGTGCTGTGGCTCTATGGCCGTGACGAGGTACGCGTCACCATCGACGGCGACGAATCGGGCATCAAGCGCAACAGTCTTTAAAACCACGTTCTCAGTTCTGGGTGGTCGCGACAGCACGCCTGGTAAACAATGACACGCGTGTGACTAATGTGAAAACGATCCGGTGTTAGCTGTAAGGTAATGGTCATGTCTGCGACCAGCCGAACCAGAACTGACAATCGTCGTGGATCTTCCCGCTCTGCGGAGACAGATGCCACGCGGCGATACCCCGTGCACAGCGCCACGGAGGAATTCGAGCGCACTCCTAGCGCCATGTCGTTCGTGGGCAATAGCTTGGCCAGCGCCTGGACTGAAACTGCCCGCGGCGTGGCCGGTCTTGCCCGGCGGGTCAGCGGTCGCAAAAATAAGCGAAACGAAGAGGAGAATATGGCGCGGCGCGAAAGTGACGCCGATTTTTCGACGAAGCCCCGTAGGAAGCGTCGTAAAGCAGCTAGCGGCTATGACGATGTAATTGAACCGCCGGCACCGGCCTCCGTGCCAGCTGACGAGTTCGACGCAGATTTCGAGGAGGGTGGTGAACCGGGCTCGAAGGATGGCCTGGCACTACTCGTGCTGGCGTTGGCAATTGTGCTCGCTGGTTCGACATGGTTCCACCTGGCAGGGCCAGTGGGGGAGTTCATTGAAACGGCAGTGCGCACGCTCATTGGTATCGGCGCTTTTGTACTTCCGGTGCTGCTCGGTGTTGTTTCCGTATTGATGATGCTGGATGCGATGCCGCGTCGTGAACGTCTGACACCTACCATTACTGGAGCTTCGCTGATTGTGGTGGGTCTGCTCGCAATTGTGCATATCGGCTCTGGTCGTCCTGCGGACTGGCAGGGGCGACGTGCAGCTGGTGGCGCAATCGGTGGTTATATCGGTTCGCCGCTAGCAGCCGGGTTTACCTCGTGGGTCGCCGTCGTTTTGTTGCTGGGCATCGTTTTTTACGGCGCTCTGGTGCTCTCTGGCGCGACGGTGCGTCAACTTATCGATGCCACTAAGGAGTACTTCAACTTTTCCGAATGGTCTTCGCGTCGTGCCGGCGACGAGCCGGAATCGGACGATCCCTACGGCAATGTCGATGACATGCTGGAACGTCGTGCGAGCTGGGATTCGGATACCGCATATGCCGATGAGGACTTTGACCAGCCGACGCAGCTAATCGAGCGTCGCCCAAGCCACAGCGGCCGCACGCATCATTCCTCGTCGCGTTCGACCGATCGCTCTGCTTACCGAGCTCCTCGCCGTGGCGCGGATAGCCGTATGTCTGCACCCGAACCCGCGCCTTACGACGAACCGGATGCTGACGGTAATCTCTACGATCTTTTGGACGAAGAGCCGCAGAGGACTCGACAGGCTCCGCGACCTGCCCGTCAGGTTGAGGATGTCGACTACGATTCGGCAAAGACCACAGTGTTTGATGTCCGGCATGGGGCACAGCACTCCAACCGAGTCTCCCCGGTGGAGCCGGCGTTTCCGGCGGCTGAGTACGTGGAGGAAACTCAGTCGGATGCTGTGCATCGGGACACCGCCGAAACGGAATCGACTATTCCGGCTGTCGGGGGCACGAACTGCCACGCTGCCGACGAAGAGTATGACGAGTACTCCGAGTACCCGACGCAGGAGGCTGCTGCAGCGAGCAGCAGCGAACGCAATCGTGTTTCCGCTTCCCGAGCTCCGAAACAGCCCGTTCAGTCTGAGACCGTAGCGCCGGAGAGTGCCCCGCAGGGCGAGTCGTCTGTCGACGATTCGCGGGATGCGGTTTCTGAGGCTACGCGCCGCACCATGGATGCCATTGCCGCTCGTTCTGGCATCGATGCCTCTAAGATTCCGGCCACAACTCCGAAGTCTGAATTGGAAAAGGACGCCGAGGGTACGTCCGCTTCGTCGGCATGCACGCCGGAGTCTGACTACCACCTGCCATCGACTAACTTGTTGATCCCAGGTGAGCGCCCCAAGACACGTACGGCGACGAACGACCGCATGATTGAAGCGATTACTGAGGTATTCGCAGAATTCAAGGTCGACGCTGCGGTGACTGGTTTCTCTCGCGGTCCGACGGTGACTCGCTACGAGGTCGAGCTTGGCCCGGGCGTGAAGGTCTCGAAGATCACGAACCTCCAGTCCAACATTGCCTATGCGGTAGCGACCGACAATGTCCGCCTACTGACTCCGATTCCGGGCAAGTCAGCCGTTGGTATCGAGGTACCGAACAACGACCGTGAGATGGTTCGGCTTGCCGACGTACTCAACGCGCCCAAAACCGTTGCGAACGATGACCCGATGCTGATTGGCCTCGGTAAGGATATTGAGGGCGAGTTCATCTCGCACTCTATCCAGAAGATGCCGCACCTTCTCGTTGCCGGTTCGACCGGTTCGGGTAAGTCCGCGTTCGTAAACTCGATGTTGGTGTCGCTGCTGACGCGTGCAACCCCGGAGGATGTCCGACTGATTCTGGTGGACCCGAAGATGGTCGAGCTGACTCCCTACGAGGGGATTCCTCACCTGATTACGCCAATCATCACTCAGCCGAAGAAGGCCGCGGCGGCTCTGCAGTGGCTGGTTGAAGAGATGGAACAGCGGTACATGGACATGAAGGCCGCCCGCGTCCGTCACATCAAGGACTTCAACCGTAAGGTCAAGTCCGGTGAGATTACGACGCCACTTGGCTCGGAACGCGAGTACCGTCCGTACCCGTACATTGTCTGTGTCGTCGACGAGCTGGCAGACCTGATGATGACCGCACCCCGCGATATCGAAGATGCGATTGTGCGCATCACGCAGAAGGCCCGTGCCGCCGGTATCCACTTGGTGTTGGCTACGCAGCGTCCGTCTGTGGATGTGGTCACCGGTTTGATTAAGACGAACGTGCCATCGCGATTGGCATTCGCTACCTCGTCACTCACGGACTCCCGCGTCATTCTTGACCAGGGAGGTGCTGAAAAACTCATTGGTATGGGCGATGGCCTGTTCATCCCACAGGGTGCAGGCAAGCCGCGACGTCTACAGGGTGCCTTCGTCACGGACGAGGAGATTCAGGCCGTAGTCGATGCAGCTAAGGCACAGGCCGAGCCGGATTACACCGAGGGTGTCACAGAGGATAAGAGCGCTGAGGCTGAGCGCAACATTGACCCCGATATTGGAGATGACCTGGAAGATTTGCTTCAGGCAGTCGAGCTGGTGGTCACCGCACAGCACGGGTCGACCTCGATGTTGCAGCGCAAGATGCGAGTCGGCTTTGCCAAGGCTGGTCGACTGATGGACCTGATGGAAACTCGCGGAGTGGTCGGGCCATCAGAGGGCTCTAAGGCACGTGAGGTCCTGGTCAAGCCAGAGGAGCTCGAAACCATTAAGTGGATGATCAAGGGCGCAAATCCGGAGGACGCTCCTAAGGAAGAAGTAAACGTAGTCGACGCTGATCCGAATCAGTCTATGGCGTAGGACGACCCAGCCTCACCGCCGTTTCTGATTGCGTGTATAGTCGGCACACGTGGAGGGGAGTATCCCCGGTAGAAGCGGATGTTTTTCCGCTAGCCCGTGACGGTTATCGTCAGCACGGATTGGACGCACAGACTCGCTTTGTGCAGATTCAATCCCGGTGCCGTCACTTTTGTCACTTTGGCAGAAGCAGGAGAGACCTCCGGTTCATGTTCGCACGACCGGAGGTCTTTTTTTAATATGCATGTCCCCGCATTGGTATGGATCATCACCATTGTGGTCGTCATGGGTTTTATCGCCTTTGACTTCTATGCACACGTTCGCACGCCGCATAACCCAACTATGAAGGAAGCCGGCGGCTGGACCGCTTTCTACGTAGTCTTGGCATTAATTTTTGGCGGAATGGTGTGGTTGTTGTGGGATCACCACCGAGGCATTGAGTTTCTATCGGGCTATATCACTGAAAAGGCGCTCAGCGTAGACAACCTGTTTGTCTTTGCGCTCATCATCGGTGCGTTTAAGATTCCACGCCAGTACCAGCAAAAGGTTTTGCTGTTCGGTATTGCGATGGCGCTGGTATTCCGAGGCCTGTTCATTTGGGCTGGTGCGGCCGTTATTGCCAAGTGGTCTGACGTTTTCTACCTGTTTGCAATCTTCCTGATTTACACGGCTATCAAGACGGTGTACGACGAAGCCGTCGATAAGCCGGAACCCGATCCGTCGGATATGAAGCTGATTCAATGGCTGCGTCGAATTGTCCCGATTTCGGATCATTACAACAAGGACAAGCTGACCGTTAAGGAAAACGGCAAGCGTTACTTGACGCCACTTGCCATCGCGCTGGTGTCCATCGGTTTTATCGACGTGATGTTTGCGTTTGACTCTATCCCGGCTATCTACGGCCTGACGGATGAGGCATACATCGTCTTTACTGCAAATGCCCTGGCTCTCATGGGTTTGCGTCAGATGTACTTCTTGCTTGACGGTCTGCTGGATCGGTTGGTGTACCTGGCTTATGGTCTGGGTGTCATCCTGGCCTTCATTGGCGTGAAGTTGCTATTGCACGCACTGCATGAAAACAACCTGCCGTTTATTAACGGCGGTGAGAACGTGTCGGTGCCTGAAGTATCGACCTGGGTGTCGCTGGCGGTGATCGTCATCGTGCTGGTGGTGACTGTCCTGGCATCGTGGCTCAAGATTAAGCGTGATGAAAACATGGGTGCGATTGCCCTTCCGCGTGTTCACCACGATGATCATGGAAACGACGATGACCTTGGCTCTCACGCTTCCTCTACCTCTGTCGGTGGGAGGTCAGCGTCGGCCGGAAACGAAACTAACGGTTCGCACACCGGTAAGAACGAGCCTGGGCATTAATCGAACACGATTGTGAGATAAGGTAACAACTGTGACTGCTCCAAGTGCTGATACAAGCCGTGTTTCCAACTGGAACTTGCCCAATTTCCTGACCGTGCTTCGCATCCTCGGAGTGCCGGTATTCCTGTGGGTACTTCTTCAGGAGGGCGGCGAAGCCACCAATTGGCGCTGGTGGTCGTTTGTCGTCTTCGCGCTTCTGATGGCGACTGACAAGTTGGACGGGCACCTCGCACGCAGCCGTAATCTCATTACCGACTTTGGCAAGATTGCCGATCCGATTGCCGATAAGGCGCTGATGCTGGCCGCGCTGATCGGTATGAATATCATCGAGATTCTGCCGTGGTGGGTGACTGTCATCATCGTGATTCGCGAAGGTGGCATCACCATCTGGCGTATGTTCGCACTGCGTCAGGGGCGTGTTGTTCCGGCTTCTCGGGGCGGCAAGATAAAGACGGTCCTGCAGTCTGTAGCAGTGGGGCTATTCCTGATGCCAGTAAACTGGTTGTTCTGGCCGTCCTGGATTGTGATGATTGCCGCGATTGTCGTCACCGTCGGTACCGGAATCCAGTACATTGTGGATGCGCGTAAGGTCTCGTAGAGGAATTAAGTGGAGGTTAAAGCTGTGAACACAGTCGACCACCTCGCCCAGAGTGACGAAAACGCTGACGCTGTCGACGGCGTTTCGCTTCAACTCGTCCAAGCGCTTACCTCTCGCGGAGAGACTTTTGCAGCCGCAGAATCACTTACCGCAGGTCTTCTCTGCGCCACTGTCGCCTCCGTACCGGGAGCCTCCGCCGTTCTGCGCGGTGGCGTGGTCACCTACGCCACTGACACAAAGGCGTTGCTTGCCGACGTGCCAAAGGATGTTTTGGCCGCATATGGCCCCGTGTCCGAGTTGACGGCCCGGTATATGGCACTTGGAGTGGCGAATAAGACAGTGGCGGACTGGGGGATTTCGCTAACTGGCGTTGCTGGTCCAGCGATGCAGGATGGGCACCCAGTAGGTGAAGTCTGGTGTGGTCTGAAACCGCCGGGGGTTTCAGACCTTGATGGGGTAACCGCTGTTAGGTTGCCGGTGAATAAAGAGGGTTCGCGCGCGGAGATTCGTCGTCAAGCAGTGGTATTGGCGTTAGAACTGTTGTTGCAGAATCTCGACGGTGAGTAGAATTTTTGAAAATTGGGAACAGGTCGGCCTTCTAAAGCGTTAGACAAAGTGATGACCAACAATACTGCACTTATGACCATTCGCTACCCAGAGGTAGATAGCGCTGCTGCTTTGGAGGCTTCCATGGATGCCACAGCACCGTCGGCGCGGGTGGCTGTAGCGGAGCAGCCTGGATCGGTTGCAAAGTTAACGGCACAGGATTTGGCGGAACGGGGAGAATCCCGTGAGCCACTCCTGCGAGAGGCACTGGGGGAGACGCTGCGTGATATCCGTTCGCGCAGTGGACAGACGCTCCGTGAGCTTTCTGAAAATGCGGCTATTAGCCCTGGTTATTTGTCTGAGCTTGAGCGTGGACGGAAAGAAGTCTCATCTGAGCTGCTGGCGTCGGTATGCGCGGCGCTTGGTGTGACGGTGTCGGATTTGATGATGGAAGCGGCCACAGCGATGGCCCTGCATTCGGCGAGCCCAGAATTGGCAGCGATGTAGAAATTGGTTGCGGCGGTGGAATTTCATTCCATTGCTCCGGTACTTAGCACCCGAAGACGCTCGGCTTTAGTTAAGATTGGGTGCGCGATAAGCACAGACCTGCTTTGAGGTAGTTGCAATAAGAAAGGTGTATGGGACGCTATGGCTAATCCATTTGTAAAGCTGTGGAATTACTTGATGGCCGCTTTTGATTCCAAGATTGAGGAAAACGCTGATCCGAAGGTGCAGATTCAGCAGGCTATCGAGGATGCCCAGCGGCAGCACCAGGAACTATCGCAGCAGGCAGCGGCGGTGATTGGTAATCAGCGCCAGCTGGAAATGCGTCTTAACCGTCAGCTCGCTGAGATTGAGAAGCTGCAGGGGAACACTCGTCAGGCATTGCAGCTCGCTGACAAGGCTCGTGCTGAGGGGGATACTGCCAAGGCTACGGAGTATGAGAACGCAGCTGAGGCTTTCGCAGCTCAGTTGGTTACTGCTGAGCAGTCGGTAGAAGATTTGAAGGCTCTGCACGATCAGTCGCTGCAGCAGGCAGCTCAGGCTAAGAAGGCCGTCGAGCGTAATTCCATGCAGCTGCAGCAGAAGGTCGCAGAGCGCGCAAAGCTCCTCAGCCAGCTGGAGCAAGCAAAGATGCAGGAGAAAGTCTCTGAGTCCCTGCAGTCGATGAATCAGATTTCTTCGGGGGCTACACCTAATCTGGATCAGGTTCGTGACAAGATTGAGCGTCGTTACGCTAACGCTCTTGGTCAGGCCGAGCTAGCTCAGAACTCGGTTCAGGGGCGTATGGCTGAGGTAGAGGCCGCAGGCGTTCAGCTTGCTGGGCACTCTCGCCTGGAGCAAATCCGCGCAGAAATGAACGGTGGCAACGAGCTCTCTGGTGGCGAGGCTCAGAAGTCCATCGAGGGAAGCGCTGCCTCCAACGTTGACCCTGCTGTTGCTGAGCGCATGCGCCAGCTGCGTGAGGGCAATTAATTCTCCTACTCACCTTCACCACGTGCGATTAGCGAATCACCCATTGCCTTCGAGCGATTAATGGTTCGGATGACCACAGGTACGCCGAAGGCAATGATTGAGCCGGCAGCCCCTCGTGCTTTTCGAGCCTCCAGTACCTCGGCAGCGGCCATAACCTGAAGCGGAATCATACGCAGCGTCAGCGATAGTGCGAGCGCGATGGTGTCGACTGGTAGGCCGAAACGGGCGAACGGCTGCATCGCAGTGGTCAAAGTATCCATGATGTCGCTGACGCGGGTCGTCAGCGTTAGCAATATTGCCGCTGCGATTGCGGCGAGAAGCGCGAGGAAGGTCGTCAGCGCTTGCTCACCCCCGGCGCGCCACCACAGGAGAAGCGAAAGCAGCGCCAAAATGATTACGGCTCCACGGAGCTGTCGGAAAGCAACCATTGGTGGCACCTTGGCCACCGCATAAGCGAGGGTGACAATTGCCAGGGCAATCGCCCCGCCTAGCCAGGTATCCACGAGAATCCCGGTGAGCAATAAAAATGCGATGACAATGATGAGTTTGGGGGCCGTCGGGAGCCTGTGCACAGGCGACTTATGGTTTAGGTAAAGCCCTAACGGGACATCGGCTGGATGAATCATGAGCGGCCTTCTTCCGCACGAGTCATATCGCTGACGTATCGGTCAATAACTTCCTTCGGCGCACCGTCGTCGACGATTTCTCCTGCGCTTACACGGATAACTCGGTCGAAGTCCATAAGAAAATCCAGATCATGAGTGACCACGATAATTTGCTGCTCAAGCTGGGCGAAAATACTCCGAATGTGGAGACGATTGCGCAAGTCGAGGAGCGTAGTGGGCTCATCGGCAATAATGGTCGTGGGATTAAGAATTAACACTGCCGCCAGCGCCAGTAGCTGTTTTTGTCCACCCGAGAGCAAGTGTGGCGAGGCGTCAGCATGATCGGCAAGCCCAAACCGCTCGAGGGCTTCCTGCACCAGCTGGTTGCGCTCATCCTTTGGTAGTTTTCGCTTGCGTAGTGAAAAGGCAATGTCCTCTGCGACTGTAGGCATCACAATTTGATTATCCGCATCAGAAAAGATGAAGCCGACATTCTTGCGAATTGCCTTTGCCTGCTTTGCGACATTCATGCCCTCATACGTGACCGTGCCACCAGTGACCGGGCCCAGGCCGTTAATGAGTCGCACCAGCGTGGACTTACCGCCACCGTTTTCGCCGATAATGCCAATGCGCTTCTCTGTGAGAGTTAGCGTGGTCGGCTTCAGTATCTGGCGTCCCGAATAGGTTGCGGAAGCGCGGTCAAAAGCGATGGTGGGCATAGTGCGACTCGAGACCCTTTCTAACTCTGTGGGGTTAATTGCCCGAGGTGGCTGCTTCCTTAACCAAACGACTTTGCTTACGGTTGGCAGCGTCGGGAAGCAAATCAGGGAAAGCCTGCAGTACGGCAGTAGCAATAAGCGCGGCTACGACAACCTTTGCCACGTCGCCTGGGATAAACGGGACGTTGGTAATCAGTGCGTCGGTGAAGCTAAGTCCCATACGCCAAGCCAATCCGACAGATCCGAAGAAGTACTGTAGTAGAACTCCAACGAGGCCCGCGCCGATGAAGACGCTGATTCGTGAAACTTTCGCCCGTGGTGCTTGCTGGGCAATCGCGCCGATTGCGAAACCTGCAATTAAGTAGCCGACAATGTAGCCCACGGTAGGGCCGGGAAGTGCGGCGAGAAGTGGTTTCCAGCCCGCCATGTTTGGGACGCCCACGAGACCAACAGCCAGGAACAGGGTAGTGGCGAGGCCACCGCGTTTGAATCCGAGAATCATCCCGGCCAGTGCGATGCCCATGTTCTGTAGCACGATTGGCACGCCGAGGCCGCCAACGGGAATGGCAATGCCGCCGAGCACGATGATCAGTGCTGCGAAAGCAGCGATAAGAGTGAGGTCATACACCTTGGAATTATTCACAGCTCTCATCTTAAACCCATGGGTTGAGCACTGTTCAGGCAGGGGAGCGGGGATTAGGTTATGAAAAGAGGGTGGCCAGGTAGGTATCAGTGACAGGTATCTTGTACGTTGGTCTCATGCGATTGGCCGATTTTCACAACTTCGTCAACCACGAATTTGGGCCTCAGCACGGCCCGTGGCTGTTGCATTCCCACGTACTGATGGAATATGGAAAAACTCCCGCGGAATTGCTCGAGGACGGGGTCGAACCTCGGGATATCTGGTGGGCGCTGTGTAGGGAACACGATATTCCCGAAGACCGCTGGTACGGTCCTGACGAATAGGTTCCGGCGTAGACGACGGTGAATGCTTGCCGACGGCTCTTGCGTGTCGTTGCCATTCGAACAGGGTTTCGCATATTATCGAAAGTGCTGATGAAGTCAATCCGTCTGATTCGGTATAACTTCCGGGTGTAACCGGCAGTAGAGGTGTCGCGGACCAATTTGGAACCGGAACGGCTCGTTTCGCGCCTAATTAAGTGTGAGCGAAGTTTCTGTTTTGGATGAAAATCGGGAGACACATTCTCTGAGTACGGCTCCAGAACCCGATACCGTACGCGACAATGACCGCGACAATGACAATGAGGAAGAACAACGAACTATGGCTCGTAAGAAGGCTACGGCTTCGAACCAGGGCAATGATCGCCTGAAGGCGCTCGATGTAGCTCTGGCGAATATTGAGAAGGACTTTGGTAAGGGTGCAGTTATGCGCCTGGGGGACGACAATCGTCCTCCAATTCAGGTTATTCCCTCCGGCAATATCGCTATCGACGTGGCCTTGGGCCTGGGCGGGTTCCCGCGTGGTCGTATCGTAGAAATCTATGGTCCAGAATCCTCGGGTAAGACCACAGTCGCACTGCATGCTATTGCAGAGGCGCAGCGGCAGGGCGGTATTGCCGCATTTATTGATGCGGAGCATGCGCTGGATCCGGTTTATGCGCGCAAGCTTGGAGTAGATACGGACAACCTTCTGGTATCCCAACCAGATACCGGTGAGCAGGCACTTGAGATCACAGATATGTTGGTGCGTTCCGGTGCTATTGACATCATTGTGGTTGACTCGGTGGCCGCGTTGACTCCGAAGGCTGAAATCGACGGTGAAATGGGCGATTCCCACGTTGGTCTGCAGGCGCGGTTGATGAGTCAGGCGCTGCGCAAGATGACGGGTGCGCTGTCCCACACCGGTACCACTGCCATCTTCATTAACCAGCTGCGTGAAAAGATTGGCGTCATGTTCGGCTCTCCTGAGACCACCACGGGTGGTAAAGCACTGAAGTTCTACGCTTCCGTTCGCTGTGACGTACGCCGAATTCAGACGTTGAAGGATGGCCAGGATGCGGTGGGTAACCGCACGCGCTTGAAGGTAGTCAAGAACAAGGTGTCGCCGCCGTTCAAGCAGGCAGAGTTTGACATCATCTACGGCGAGGGCATTTCGCGTGAGGGCTCGTTGATTGACATGGGCGTTGATAACGGCATTGTCAAGAAGTCCGGTTCGTGGTTTACCTACGAGGGCGATCAGTTGGGGCAGGGCAAGGAAAAGGCTCGTATGCACCTGCGCGAGAATCCAGAAATTGCCCAGGAAATCGAAGTCAAGATCAAGAAGAAGCTCGGCGTCGGGGAATTCGCGGAGGTCGAGGACGAGACCGATATCGATGCCCCTGTCGATGTCGTGCCGGACATCGACTTCGATGATTTGGAAGACTAGCTAGCTCGAGGCGTAGTGCCGCGACACACGAAAAGTGAGGACCGTGGAGGATCGTAACGGCCGCGATGTGCGGGAGACTATCGAAAAGCTTGCTCAGCAAATTGCGGAAGCTGACGGTAGTTCGCTCTACGATGCGGGTCGTGAGGAATCCAAGGCCCCGATTCGTGCTAAGGCACTGCGCTTGCTCGATCAGCGAATGCGTTCCCGCAAGGAACTCGTAGAAAGGCTCGAGGCAGTCGAGGAGTTTCCAACCTCGATGATTGAAGAAGTCGTTGATGACCTGACCCGAAGTGGATTGGTCAACGACGAGCTTTTCGCATCCGAATGGGTGCGGCAGCGCTTTGCCAGTCGCGGCAAGTCGAAGATGGTTTTGAACCGGGAGCTGCAGAAAAAGGGCATTGATGCTTCGCTTCGTGCAGATGCGTTGGAGCAGATTACGCACAACGCGGAAGAAGAAGTCGCCCGGAAGCTAGCGGCGAAGAAAGCGGCCACTATTAAAACAGTGGCACCTGACTACAACTCCAAGCAAAAGGATTTACGCAAAGTCGTCGGTGTGCTGGCGCGGCGTGGTTTCCCCTCTGAATTGTCCATGAGCATTGCTCGGGATCAGTTAGAAGAGCGATACCGGGAACTCGAAGAGGACACAGATTAGCGCCGGTGCCACCGCACGCCGGATTAGCACGCCGGCTGCGGACCCGTCAGGTTTAAAGGGATCGCTGATTGGGGAAATGGGCCATAAACAGCTAACCTAAACTGCCGTGACTACCCCTTCTTTGAACTCTCAGCAGCAGTCTTCGCCTCGCACATATGAGGTACGTACGTTCGGTTGTCAGATGAACGTCCATGACTCGGAACGACTGTCTGGCTTGCTGGAAGAAAACGGTTATGTAGCGGCTGCAGAAGGCGATAATCCTGATCTGGTCGTTTTCAACACCTGTGCCGTTCGAGAGAATGCGGACAATCGCCTCTATGGCACGTTGGGACAGCTCAAACCGGTCAAGGATGCTCACCCAGGCATGCAGATTGCCGTCGGTGGCTGCTTGGCCCAGAAGGATAAGGACGTCGTCGTAAAGAAGGCCCCATGGGTGGACGTCGTCTTCGGTACACATAACTTGGGTTCGTTGCCAGCACTGTTGGAACGCGCCGCCCATAATGACCGGGCTGAAGTCGAGATTAAGGATGCTCTGGAAGAATTTCCCTCGGTGCTGCCGGCCAAGCGTGAATCCACTTACGCAGGTTGGGTGAGTATTTCCGTAGGCTGCAATAATACGTGCACCTTCTGCATCGTCCCCAGTTTGCGTGGTAAGGAACGCGATCGTCGTCCGGGCGAGATTCTCGCTGAGGTACAGGCACTCGTGGAGCAGGGCGTTACTGACGTGACTCTCCTCGGTCAGAATGTCAACGCCTATGGCGTTAACTTCGCCGACCCTGACATGGAACGCGACCGCTCGGCTTTTTCCAAGTTGCTGCGCGCCTGCGGCCAGATTGAAGGGTTGAAACGTGTGCGCTTTACGTCTCCGCACCCAGCTGAGTTCACCGATGATGTCATCGACGCTATGGCGGAGACCCCGAATGTGGTTCATCAGCTACACATGCCACTACAGTCCGGTTCCGACCGAGTGCTGAAAGACATGCGCCGTTCCTACCGCACCAAGAAATTCCTGGGAATTCTGGAGAAGGTTAGGGAAAAAATGCCGGACGCGGCCATTACCACTGACATCATTGTCGGTTTTCCAGGCGAGACTGAAGAGGACTTCCAGCAAACTCTCGACGTGGTGGAAAAGGCTCGCTTTAGCTCGGCTTTCACCTTCCAATACTCGCCTCGCCCGGGAACTCCGGCGGCGACCATGACTGATCAGGTTCCACCAGAGGTTGTGAAGGAACGCTATGGTCGTCTGTTAGCGCTTCAAGAGCGTATTTCCGAGGAAGAAAACGCCAAGCTAGTCGGTAGGGAAGTAGAGCTGCTGGTCAGCCAGTCCGATGGCCGTAAAAATGCGGAGACTCATCGCATGTCAGGTCGGAGTCGGGATGGCCGCCTGGTGCACTTCAGCCCGTCGGAAAGCGAACCAGGCGTCGTCGACCGTAAGATTCGCCCAGGTGATTACGTGACAGTGCGCGTGACCGACTCCGCACCGCACTTCCTCATTGCTGACTCCGGTGTGCTCACACACCGCCGCACAAAGGCGGGGGATAATGTAGAGGTCGGTCAGACACCGACGACCGCTCCGATTGGAGTTGGTCTGGGCTTGCCAAAGATTGGGCGCCCGGAGAAAACGAGTGTAAGTGAGGGATGCGGCTGTGAGTAGTGACAAGGCTTCGCCGGAAAGTGATATGGAATCCACTAGCGAGCAGTCGGTGGAATCCGCGCAGGCGTTGCGGGTTCAGGAGCGCAAGGCCGCTGGCGAGCTGGATCTCGGCCGTGCGGTGATTCCGATGATGGTTGCCGTCATCGGCCTCATCACGAGTTTCTTCCTTCCGCACTCTGGCGTCGTTTTGGGCTTTGATGTGTTGCTGGATACGGATGTTGCGCATCAGTACTTCACGACTCGACCGGAGCGAATTTACTCCATTCTCGTGGTGGTAGGTGTCTTGCTAGCTATTGCCACGCTGATTACGCGGACGACGATTCTCGCATTCGTCACCTGGTTTTTTGCCTGTATTCAGATGGTCTACTCAGTCTTTGCTGGCTGGATGCGTCAGTCTCGTCCACAGGAACTGGCCGGCGAGGGTATTTCCTTCGGCCTGATGCTCGGTATTTTCTGCAGTTTTCTACTGGCCATCTCCGTGACTTTCATCGCTTTCCGACGTAGTAAGGAGCAGCTCGCAATCGCGACGAAACGTCGCAAGCACGCTGACACCGATCCGGTACTGCGCGCGCAGCAGGTTTACCTGCGGGCGGGCCTGACACCGAATACGACTACGGATGTTGAGGTCGTCGACGACCGCCGTGAACGTGCTCGCCGACGCAATCGTGGCCAGCAGGGAAGTAGTACGGACAATGTCTCTCAGCAGACCGGCGAACAGGACGAACAGGTCAGCGACGAGTAGTGAGACTTTTTCACTAGCGCAGTAAGTAAAGGGGCTCTCTTCCACTGAACTAGCCCCCGAAAGTTGGACTGGTTTAACT
>NZ_KV809114.1:0-641 GCF_001812455.1 Corynebacterium sp. HMSC076C10 | reverse complement strand
TTTGTTTGTGTGTTGTGTTGTAAGGGCGCATGGTGGATGCCTTGGCATAGTAGGCCGATGAAGGACGTGAGAGGCTGCGATAGGCCTCGGGGAGCTGCCAACTGAGCGTTGATCCGAGGGTGTCCGAATGGGGAAACCTGGCCGTCGTTGTGGGCGGTCGCCGTTAGATGAATTCATAGTCTAATTGGTGGTTACGCGGGGAAGTGAAACATCTCAGTACCCGTAGGAGTAGAAAACAATTGTGATTCCGTTAGTAGTGGCGAACGAACGTGGATGAGGCTAAACCGCGTGCGTGTGATACCTGGCAGGGTTTGCGTGCGTGGGGTTGTGGGGATGCATTGTGCAGGGTCTGCTAGTCCTGCGTTGTGTTGTGTGGGTGTAGCGGAAGTGGATTGGAATGTCCTGCCGTAGACGGTGAGAGTCCGGTACGTGAAACACCCGTGCGTGCAATTGGTGTGTTGCCCGAGTAGCAGCGGGCTCGTGGAATCTGCTGTGAATCTGCCGGGACCACCCGGTAAGCCTAAATACCTGCTTATGACCGATAGCGGATTAGTACCGTGAGGGAATGGTGAAAAGTACCCCGGGAGGGGAGTGAAATAGTACCTGAAACCATGTGCTTACAATCCGTCAGAGCCCTTTTT
>NZ_KV809113.1:0-46017 GCF_001812455.1 Corynebacterium sp. HMSC076C10 | reverse complement strand
ATTTCTCAGTCCAACTAATGGGGAGCAGTTCACACTCCGGAAGAGAGCCCCTTTTCTTTTAACCATCGACGCGTTGCCAGCGCCCAGCTGAGCCAGATTCGGTTGAGGAAGCCGGAGAGCGAGAACCTGCTTCCCGACGCACAACTAGCTTCTGTTAGAGCTCCTTGAGAGTCTCCGCAGCCTGCTCTGCCCACTGTCGCCACTGTTCGGCCTGCTCCCGAGCCTTGGCGGCCTGAGAAGTCTTGCCCTTCGCCTCGAGTTCGGCGGCCTTCTGCTCAAACTCCGCTGCGCGGTCGGCGAACTGCTGGACGCGAGCCTGTGCTTCGGGGTCGGTACGGCGCCACTGCGAATCGGCAGCATCGGAGACGCGCTTTTCCAGTGCGCCAATGCGGTTTTCATACTCACGCACACGACCACGCGGCACAAAGCCGATGGCCTCCCATTTCTCTTGCAATTGACGCAGTTCGTTGCGAGCGTGATCGAGGCCCTTGGACGGATCAATGCGGTCTTCGTATTCAGCCAGCAGTGCGTCCTTGGCCGCAGCGTTTTCCTCGAACTCCTTGTCTCGAGCTTCGTTGACCGCGTTGCGAGCACCAAAGAACTCATCCTGGGCGGCCTTGAACTGCGCCCACAGCTTGTCATCGACCTCGCGCGGGGCTCGACCAGCGGCCTTCCACTCAGCCATCAGGTCACGGAAGGCAGCAGCGGTGCCACCCCAATCAGTGGAGGTCTTCAGGGCCTCAGCTCGCTCAATGATGTCCTCCTTAACGCGGCGAGCAGCCGCACGGTTGCGGTCCAGTTCCGCAAAATGGGCACCGCGGCGGCGGTTGAAAGAATCACGCGCGCGAGAGTAACGGCGCCAGAGCTGATCATCAGTTTTGCGGTCGATGCCGCGAATCTGCTTCCACTCCGTGAGAATCTCGCGGATACGGTCGCCGGCGACCTTCCACTCGGTGGAGTTCTCTGCGAGCTCCTCGGCCTCTGCGGCGAGCTCTTCCTTACGTGCGATGGCGTTCTTACGGCGCTCTGCCTTGTCGTGAGCGACTTTCTCCTCTGCGACGTGGGAGGTGGCAATGACCTCTGCAAGGCGCTTATCCAGCGCATCGATATCGCCGAGGACCGTGGCGGTGGCAAGGCTCTCACGCAGTTCAACTGCGTTGTGAGAAATGGTCTTTGCCTCCTGCGGGTGGGAGACTACACGAGATTCCAGTAGCTCGACCTCGGTGGCCAGATCCTCGTAGCGCTTGCCGTAGTGGGCATAACCCTCTTCTACGGTGCCAGCCTGCCAGGAGCCAATATTGCGTTCGCCGGCGCTGGTGACCAGCCAAACAGTGCCGTCTTCGTCAATGCGGCCAAACTTCTTTGGATCATTGTGGACGGCATGTGCCACAGCGGCCGACCCCGCAGGCGCTGGAGTAGCTCCAGGGGCCTTACGATGAGCCGGCATTGAGCCTGGTCGAGGTCCCGGACGTGGACCCGGGCGTGGACCTGGCTTAGGGGAATTGCTGGTACCGGTCATAGTGGGTAAACCTCTTCCAATCTTCATGCAGAACTGCCGCGCGACACGGCTGCCATCAAACACTTACGGTATGTGCTCGAGTATCCCAAAAATTTTGGCACAGCGCGCGTAACACCGCCGGATTAAGGCATCGACTAGCCCCTCACGGTAGCGTTGAGGACGTGAATTCGCGTTTGCCTCGGCTTGTTATCGTTCCGCGTGCGCTCCTCATCGTCGAGGAGCTGGGTGGTTTTGCACCTATCGCCACGGAATTGCGCCGTCATGCCCGTGAAACCGTCGCGACGCTGTGGACAGATGACGAACCCGGGGAGCCCGGCGCGGTCGCTATTATCACTGGCAGGATGCAGGCGAAGTCCCCGCACCAGACCAGCGCACCCGGCAGTTTTTCTCCGAATGGGGTTGATGTCACGGTGTCAGGCGGAACCGAATTACCTGAGCTGCTGGGACGCTGGCTTATCGAAGACTACGCGCGACGGAATTCTGAAGGACCCACTGGCCGCGTCATTCAGGCAACGTGCTTCGACTCTATCGCTGAGGCACTCGCTGCCGGTCACACGCGTCTGCTTGTGCTTGTCGACGGCGCATTCGGCCTTGCGGACGATTCCCCGGTCGGCGTAATTGAAGGTGCAGCGGAGGTTGATGCGCTGTGCAGTCTGATTGCTGGTCAGGACTGCTCAAGTATTAACGTGGAAAATATTGTGTTTCCAGCTCCCGGCGCGTACGCAGCCGAGTTATGGCAGCAGCTGAGTAAAGCTGCTGAAAGCTGGAAGGGGTCTGGATTGACCGTCGTAAAGCGTTCTTACTATGACGGGGCGCCTTATGGAATCGGCTACCACGTGGCCAGCTGGCGGTGTGTTGCGAAGTAAGAGCGCGCGTTTTTAGTTTTTGTGCAGGAGTGTGAACTGGGTAGTGACGGCTTTCGAGAGTGAGAGCTTGCCGGTGCCGATTGCGGTGGTAGGGCCGACGGCGTCGGGAAAGTCGGATTTGGGGCTGGTACTTGCGGAGCAGCTTGGCGGTGAGGTCGTCAATGTTGATTCGATGCAGCTCTATCGAGGAATGGATATCGGAACAGCGAAGCTGTCGGTGGACCAGCGGCGGGGGATTCCGCACCACCAACTCGATGTGCTGAACGTGACGCAGCCGGCGAGTGTGGCGACGTATCAGCGTGAGGCGGTCGCGGATGTTGAGGCCATTCGCGCGCGGGGGAAAGTCCCCATCCTTGTCGGCGGGTCGATGATGTATGTGCAGGCGTTGGTGGACGACTGGCAGTTCCCACCTACGGACCCTGAAGTACGTACGAAGTGGGAGACAGTGCAGGACGAGATCGGTCCGGCGGCGTTGCATGATCGGCTGGCAGAGATTGATCCGGATGCGGCGGCAATTATTGAGACCAATGACCCGCGGCGCACCGTCCGCGCCCTGGAGGTCATCGAGCTCACGGGCAAACCTTTTGCAGCGTCGAAGCCGTCGATTGATAAGCCACCGCGGTGGAACACTCGCATATTGGGGTTGCGCACGCAGGCGGAATGGCTAAATCCGCGGATTGAACAGCGTACGCGGGGCATGTTTGCCGCTGGCCTGGTGGAAGAAACTGAGAGTTTGATTGCGCAAGGGTTGCGCGAAGGTGTGACCGCTAGTCGCGCGATCGGCTATGCGCAGGTGCTGGACTACTTCGATGGGGTTTACGACCTGGATACGGCTTGTGAACGCACGATTACTGGTACGCGCAGGTATGTGCGACGTCAGCGCTCCTGGTTCAACCGTGATCATCGGATCATGTGGCTAGACGCTGCCGGTGACGTGCCGGGACAGGCGTTTTCCGCACTTGGTCTGTAAGAGATTCGGACCTCCCGCTAGCATCAAGGGCATGGTTTCATTTGCCAAAGGCCACGGTACGCAAAACGATTTCTTGATTTTTCCAGATGATTTGGTGTCGATTGATTTGACCGAATCACTGGTCGCAGCAGTGTGCGATCGACAGCGAGGTCTTGGCGCTGACGGCGTCCTGCGGGTTGCCCGTGCGGGGAAACTCGTCGATGCCGGTGTTTTGGCGGCATTGCCGGAGGGCGTTAAAGCCGACGATTGGTTTATGGACTACCGCAATAGTGACGGTTCTATTGCCGAGATGTGCGGGAATGGTGTCCGCGTCTTTGCACACTATATTGCCGCGATTCACAGCCCGGACAGTGTCGTCGACGGAACTTTGCGGGTGGGCACTCGAGCAGGGCTGCGCGCTGTTTCGATTGATGAGCACAGCCGCAGGCACGCGGTCGTTGGGGTGGATATGGGCCAGCCGGAAGTCCTCGGCCTCGCTACTGCGTTCATTGGTTCGGGCAACAATGCCCAGAAATTCGCCGGGATTGGTGTCGACGTGGGAAATCCGCATTTGGCCTGCGTCATGCCTGGCCTAAATGCCGCCGCTCTGGCGGAGCTGGAATTGGAAGCGGCGGGTAGTGTCGCGAAGCCAGTGCGTGCCGACGAAGCCATGTTCCCGAACGGCCTCAATGTGGAAATTGTCACCCCGCTGGATGCCTGTGATTCGGTGTCCATGCGAGTAATTGAACGTGGAGTTGGTGAGACCCGCTCGTGTGGCACCGGTACGGTTGCGGCAGCTATTGCCGCGCTGGCCGATGCCGGCCGGACTGAGGGGGTTGTGACAGTCAAGGTGCCCGGCGGTGTGGTGACTGTGGATGTCCACAAGGCCAGCAATGCGGATGGGGACTTCTCGGCGACCTTGACCGGGCCGAGCGTGATTCACACGCTCGGCGATATTGAGCTGGAAGCCCTGTGACTGGTAGCTATTGCTGCAGGAGCACTAGCGGGGTAGTGGAAGCGGTGGGGAATCAGCGGACTAGTGTCCGCCGCAGCCACCGTCGCCACAACCACAGCCGCCATCGCCACAGCCGCCTCCGCAACCTTGAGGCGGAATGATCTCACCGGTCAGTGAGAAAGTACCGGAAACGACCATGCCTGGCTGGGGAGCTTCGTCGCCGCCGGGGACAAGTACGTCCATAGGAGTCGGCAGAGCAAGGTTGAGCACCCAGAACTTCTTGCCGGTTAGCTCATTGACATGCTTGCGGGAGTTATTGATAACACCAGCCAGTTTCACGGTTGCGCTAGGCGATGCCTTCCCGACCTGATCTCCGACAATTGCCTTAGCACCTTCGAAGTCCAATGTTGTCGGGGTTGCCCCGGTGCGCTTCTCGTACTCTTCGATGGATGCGTCGAGGGTGAAATCAGTTGCTAGAGCTGATAGCGCGACATGCTCAAAAGTCTGAGTTCCGGCATCAACAATCATTGGCCCCTGTGACAGCAGGCAGGTAGCGACCTCGATGACCTTGTCAAAGTTATC
This sequence comes from Corynebacterium sp. HMSC076C10, assembly GCF_001812455.1. Lineage (NCBI taxonomy): Bacteria > Bacillati > Actinomycetota > Actinomycetes > Mycobacteriales > Corynebacteriaceae > Corynebacterium > Corynebacterium sp. HMSC076C10. The sequence goes on along the minus strand of NZ_KV809113.1, from coordinate 41,146 downwards.
CGAGGAGGGATCATCCTCGACGATTTCCACGAGCGCCAAGACATCGTCCACGCTGGATACATGGGCAGTGACGGTCGGGCTGCCCGCGAAGCCGGCGTAGGTAGAAAATGGTTCAACACCCAGGATGTGCAGACGCGCACCAGAGGAATCTTCGAAACGGACCAGCTGGCCACCGCGGACCTCGCCGATGACCGACAGATTGTCACTAGCGATCGCGGCTTCCATCGCGTCTCGCCAGCTGGGGTAGTCCATGCCAATGCTTCGCAAGTCAGTAGTCATACTTTTCGATGATACTTCCCATATCTTCATCTGCGAACTAACGAATCGCACGTGAGCACATTGTGCTCTGGGGTACCTAGAAGCATTCCTGCACGCCGCGGCAACTATTCGGATGGGACTAACAATTCTGCCACGCTAAATAGGTAAAGGTTAAGTGTGGCATAAATAACTTTCCTTAGGTGTGCCGGGTTTATTCCATTTAGGCATGCCTAAGAGTAAGCTCATCTCTGTAAACACGATTTGCTTAGCTTAATTCTTATCTATATAAGCGAGGTTTCTCATGCTCGGATTGCGGTCTCGAAAACAGTCGGATGACATTCAGTCGCTTGCCGACGTCCCGGTGGGGGTAACCGTCACTCTGGGAGCGTCGCATGTGGATGAGCGCCTGTGCCGCAGGCTTTCGCAACTGGGGCTTCGCCCTGGAATGAGTGTCACTGTGGGACGGAGTACGAGCGGCGGTGGGCGAATCGTCCATGCTGGCGCAACGCGCTACGCCATCGATGCCAGCACGCTGCACAAGATGTCCGTCGTGGGTTAGGTCCCCTACATCTCTTTTCTCACCTCCCTTCTGAAAGTAAACAATGACAACACCTATGGATTCCTCAACGCGAAAATTCGCATCTACGCCCAGCTGCCATGCTTGCAGTGGCGGAGCGCCAGCAAAGGATGGTGCACCTGTTGTCGCAGTGGTCGGCGCACCGAACTCCGGTAAGTCAACACTGTTCAATAGTTTGACTGGTGCGAAAGCGCAGATGGGCAATTGGCCTGGTACGACCGTAGAGGTCAGCCGCGGCGCGTGGAAGACCGATGCCGCTGAGTACGATGTCATCGATTTCCCGGGTGCTTACTCGCTGGATGCCATGAGCCCGGACGAAGAGCTCACTCGCGAGATGCTCATCGAGAAACCGGAAGAAGAACGCCCGGATCTCGTCGTTGTCGTTGTCGACGCCACGGCACTGGGCCGTGGCCTCTACATGGCCGCGGAATTGGCGGAACAGCCCCAGCGCATCGTTCTGGCTCTGACCAAACTAGATGTTGCCAAGGCCAAGGGCATCGATGTGAATCCGGACGCATTGCAGTCAGCTATGGGGATGCCGGTGGTGGCGCTGGATCCCCGTCGTAAAGCGGGAATGGCGCGGTTGGCCGACGCGGTAGCAGCGGCTCTGGACGGATGTAGTTCGGTGTCGTCACCGATTCGCCAGGTCGATGGTGAATCGATTGAACGCCTGGACGACGCACGCTTTGCCGCGATTGATGCGGCGGTTGCGGCATCTACGGGCGGGGTGGAAGATCGCCAGACTTTCTCCGACCGCATTGATAACGTGGTTCTTCACCCGGTGCTCGGACCGATTGTGTTCCTGGCAGTTATGTGGGCAGTCTTCCAAATCACGACGACGGTAGCAGCACCGTTGCAGGACGGTTTGGAAACCCTTATTACCGGTAATTTCGCAGATTTGGTTACCCGTGGATTAGAAGCGGTGGGATGGGACCATCCGATTGTCACCGGACTGCTTGTAAACGGCATCATCGGTGGTGTCGGCATGGTGCTGACCTTCGTTCCGCTGATGGCACTCATGTTCCTGTGTCTCGCAGTACTCGAGGATTCAGGGTATATGGCGCGTGCAGCCGTGGTGGCTGACCGTGTCATGCGAGCAATTGGTCTTCCGGGTAAGGCATTTATTCCGCTCATCGTCGGCTTCGGGTGTAATGTGCCAGCGATTTCGGCGACACGTGTGCTGAGTAATCCGCGCCACCGCATTTTGACGGCATTACTGGTTCCGTTTACCTCCTGCTCGGCGCGCCTAACCGTGTATGTCATGTTGGGTGCGGTGTTCTTCCCGGAACACGCGGGCACAGTCGTTTTCGCTATGTACGTGATCTCGATTCTGCTGATCGTTCTGACCGGCCTTGCACTGCGTAAGACCCTGTGGCGCACCATGCCGTCGGAACCGCTGGTCATTGACCTGCCAACCTACCAGCTACCGACCGCACGGCTGGCACTATCGGTGATGTGGATGCGTCTGAAGGGCTTCCTGCAGACCGCTAGTGGAATCATCGTCAGCACCGTCATCGTCGTATGGCTTTTGATGTCTATCCCGGTTGTCTCCGGGCACTCCTTTGCCGATGAAAACCTGGCACCGCAGGACTCCGCATACGGTGCAGTCAGCGAAACTATTGCTCCTGTGTTTAACCCGGCAGGTTTCGGTACATGGTCTCTGACAGGTCCGTTGGTGACGGGCTTTGTGGCCAAGGAAGCCGTCATTTCTACCTGGGCACAGACCTATGCAGTGGAGGACGTCACCGATTCCGATTCGAGCGAACAGGCCTCCAGCCCGCTCGCGGAGAATATTCGACGTGACTTTGACAATGCATCCGATGGACATGGATTGGCAGCAGTCTGGGCCTACATGATCTTCCTGCTGGCTTACACACCGTGCGTGGCTACGCTCGCGGCACAACGCCGCGAGATCGGCTTGAAGTGGACGGGCTTCGGTTTGCTAGCGCAGCTGGTCGTTGCATGGGCACTGGCCGTGATTGTTTTCCAAGGGTTAAAGCTGTTCCTGTAAAGCCTCGTTGATTCCTAGTAGCTTCGGCAAAGCTACTAGGGCACACTTGCGAACTAGAAATCAGATCCAACAAGAATCGCGATACGGAAAGGAGCTATCGCCGTGGGACTCTTTAGAGCCAGGAAGAATACGACGGTTACTCGTCGGCCTTCAGAAGCCGTTCAGGATGCAATCGCGCAGGGCATTAGCTCCCGACGCAAAATCTGCGAAATCACCGGCCTCCAGCGAGCAACGGTAGACCTCATCCTTGACCGCATGGAACACACCGGCCAATTGCGACGGGAATCCCTCGGTGGCATGTGCCCAGGCGGAGGTTGTTCCAACTGCGGGATGTCCGACAGCGGTACGTGTACTGGTGGTAGTTCTAACAGTGGTCCGGTCGCGCTGGTTCTGACACGCAGGCCACCTTCTGCAGCCTAAGTCTTGAGCTTCGGCTCGGTATTCTCCGTGCACAATGCGGAGAATTTGGCTTGTCATGCGACAATAGCAGCTAGTATGACGAATTTTTCCAACAACTTTGATGAGGTCAGCGACGAAACGTCGCAGCAAGCTCGCACCTCGCACGAGATGGACGATTTTTTCATCGACGCTAATGATGCTGGCGAGAACGCCGATAGTGCCTCCGGGGATGCGTTCGCAACGAACGTCGGCACGCAAAGGGAACCTACCGTCGGTGATTTGGATTTGGAGGCGCGTTCCTCACTGCGCCGGCTGACCAGGTCAGTAGCACATACTGAATCCGAAGAGGTGATGGTCGAGTACCGTCAGCTCCGACTGGAGCGCGTTGTGTTGCTCGGTGTCTGGACATCCGGGACCCTTCAGGAAGCCGAAGTGGCGATGGAGGAGCTCGCCGCACTGGCAGAGACTGCAGGTTCGGAAGTTTTAGAGATGGTGCTGCAGCGTCGCGATAAGCCGGACCCTGGTACTTACGTGGGATCCGGCAAGCTCAACGAGCTTCGCGATATTGTCGCCTCTACCGGCGCAGATACAGTTATTTGCGACGGTGAGCTGTCTCCCGGCCAATTGGTGGCGCTGGAGGACCGGCTTGATGCCAAGGTAATTGACCGCACCATGCTGATTCTGGATATCTTTGCTCAGCACGCGAAGTCCAAGGAGGGCAAGGCTCAGGTCTCGCTGGCACAAATGCAGTACCTGTACACGCGTCTGCGCGGCTGGGGCGGCAACCTATCGCGTCAGGCTGGTGGTCGCGCGGGCTCCAACGGCGGCGTGGGTCTGCGTGGTCCGGGTGAAACTAAGATCGAAACCGATCGTCAGCGGCTACGCCAAGATATGGCGCGGATTCGCAAGGAATTGGCTGGCATGAAGACTGCGCGTGAGATCAAGCGCGCACGTCGTAAGGCTGGACACCTGCCGCGCGTGGCAATTGTCGGCTACACCAACGCGGGTAAGTCTTCGTTGCTCAACGCACTGACAGGTGCCGGTGTGCTGGTGGAAGATGCGCTGTTTGCCACGCTGGACCCGACGACTCGTCGCACCAAGCTTCGCGACGGTCGCACGGTGATTATGACCGATACGGTCGGATTTGTTCGCCACTTGCCGACGCAGCTCATTGAAGCTTTTCGCTCGACCTTGGAAGAGGTACTTGAAGCCGACGTCATCATGCACGTCGTAGACTCCTCTGACCCATTCCCGCTGGAGCAGATTAAGGCTGTCAACAAAGTCATCAACGAAATCGCGGAGGAAGAAAAGGCCGAGATTCCGCCCGAGCTGTTGGTAGTCAACAAGGTGGACAAGGCCGATGGCATTACCCTGGCACAACTGCGCCACCAGCTCGATGATGCGGTCTTTGTCTCTGCGCGAACGGGTGAGGGGATCGGTGAACTGGAGACCCGACTCGAGCTTGCACTCAATGAGCTGGAGTCGCACGTTCACATGTTGATCCCCTATGACAAGGGCAATATTGTCTCCATGCTCCACGAAGATGCGACCGTGCTGTCGGAGACATGGACAGAGCAAGGCACCCAGATGGATGTGCGATTGCCCACTAGTCTCGCGGATGAACTGTCGGCGTACCGCATCGAACCTGCAGCAGATGCTGACTTCACGGCGGATGCGGATGAGGATAGTAGCAACGACGCCTAGTCGGAATAGGGCGAGCGGAGTTGGAATAGGGAGAGCGGCAAAGAACTCCGGCCGCCCTGGGGTTAAGGCGGTATCCGTGACGTGATCTGCGGTGGGCATCCACTAGCATTACAACCATGAATTCAACTTCTGACGCGGAGACCCGACAGGGAACCTCCGCAAATCCGCCTGCTGAAAACGCCGAACGTGGCCGTCTTTTCGGTTGGGATATTCACGGTGACGGTCGAAAGATTGCACCGGGAGCCGTGGTGGCTCCCAACGAACGCCTCGATTGGCCTCGCACGATTGGCATCGGCGCACAGCACGTCATTGCCATGTTCGGTGCAACTCTTCTGGTGCCGCTGTTGACCGGCTTTCCAGTCAACACCACACTGCTGTTCTCGGGTATCGGCACGATTGTCTTCCTGCTAATCACCCGAAACCGCTTGCCCTCTTACCTGGGCTCGTCGTTTGCCTTCATCGCACCACTGACCGCGACACAGGCGCAGGGTATTGGTGTTCAGCTCGGTGTCGTGCTCTGCGCCGGCATCGCGCTCATGCTCGTTGGCTGCGTTGTAAAGTTCGCCGGCAAGCGTGTCCTCGATGCAGTGATGCCACCTGCAGTAACCGGTGCCATCGTCGCTCTCATCGGACTTAACCTGGCGCCTGCCGCCACGGAGAACTTCGCCACTCAGCCGTTGGTCGCATTTGTCACGATGGCATCCATTGTCTTCGCAACCGTCGCTGGCCGCGGTATGGTCAGCCGTCTGGGTGTCCTTATCGGCGTACTAATCGGCTGGGTCTTCGCCGCTGCCACTGGAAATCTCTCGCCCGAGGCTACAGAAACTGTCGGCAATGCCGCCTGGATTGGTCTGCCCGCATTCCACGCGCCGGAGTTCCACTTCAATGCGATGCTGATTGGTCTGCCCGTCATCGTAGTACTCATCGCAGAGAATGTCGGTCACGTCAAGGCTGTTGCTGCCATGACCGGCCGAAACCTCGATGACATCGCTGGCGATGCTCTTATTGCAGACGGTCTAGCCACCACCATCGCCGGTTCAGCTGGTGGTTCTGGTACCACTACCTACGCTGAAAATATCGGTGTTATGGCCGCTACCCGTGTCTATTCGACCGCAGCTTACTGGGTGGCAGCTTTCACCGCCATTGCACTGGCTTTCATTCCAAAGTTCGGCGCACTCATCTTGACCATTCCTACCGGCGTGCTCGGTGGGGCAACGATGGTGCTCTACGGCCTGATCGGTTTGCTCGGTGTGCGCATCTGGATGGACGAAAAGGTCGACTTCAACAACCCGGTTAATCTCACCGCTGCCGCCACCGCGCTGATCGCGGGTATCGGTAACCTCACCCTCGACATTGGTTCGCTGACGCTGGAGGGCATTGCTTGGGGGTCGGTCGGCATTATTATCGGCTATCCAATTTTGAATTGGCTCTACAACCGCATCGGCGAGAACCGCTCGTAGGCCACCCGTCCAGGGCAGAATCTCGCACGAATGCTTAACGACGGAACCACGTGACCGTTGCCACGATGTTTCGTCGTTAAGCTCTTTTGCTTTTTAATCGCTCAGATCTTGGGCGATGAGTTCGGCGATTTTCTCTACCGCAACCGCGTTGCTACTGGTCACAGTGACTTCATCGCCGAATTCGGCACCGAGTGCCATGAGCATCAACGAGGATGAAGCATCGGCCGGTTCGTTGTCGGGCTCGTCTGAGTCAAGGAGCTCGACCAGAATTTCTTCCTGAAAACGGGAGGCACGCTCAGCGATGACCGTTGCAGGGCGGGCATGAATACCCACCTTGGAGCCGACGTGGACATGTTGAGTAACCATGCGAGCGGCATCCTGCCTTTCTGCTTCTCGATTTCCTCGATGCCATTTCTGAGCTTAATAGGTTGCCCGGATGGGTTGGGGAATGTTTGCTGAAAATCGTAGAAATGCTCGTTGGGATGAACCAGCCGGTGCGGTAAAAACTACGCTTCCGCTGAAACGTCTGCTTCTAGGCTTTGATTATCGGTGCTGACTTGCCGCGGCCACAGGCTTTTAGCTGCCACAACGAGAATTGCTGCCACTATGCTGCCCAAGACGATTGCAGTAAGCCATGCGACAGGGTTGTCGATTGCAAACAGCACAAAAATACCTCCGTGCGGAACACGTGTGGCCGCACCCAAAGCCATTGAGGTGCCACCGGTGACGGCACCGCCAATCACAATCGACGGAATCACACGTAGCGGATCTGCGGCGGCGAAGGGAATTACTCCCTCTGAAATGAAGGCCGCACCGAGCACCCAGCCCGCTTTGCCGTTTTGACGCTCCGCCGAACTGAACAGCTTTGGTCGGAGCACAACTGCCAGAGATGTAGCCAATGGAGGTACCATGCCCGCCGCCATCACAGCGGCCATGACCTTCCATGATGCGGGATCTGCTGAGGCGATGTTTGCGACGGCAAAAAGATAAGCAGCCTTGTTGATCATTCCGCCCATATCCACGCACATCATTGCGCCGAGAAGACCACCGAACAGGAACGCCGCCGTCGTATCCAGTGATTGCAGCCACTGCTGCAGAGCCGTCATCAGCCACGCCAGCGGCATCCCGAGCAGCAGGTACATGGTGAGCCCAACGGACATAGCGCCGAGCATAGGAATCACGACAACCGGCATCAGCGGTCGCAGCCAGTCCGGGACTTTCATCCTCAACAGTAGGGCTACAACTAGTCCCGCCAGGATGCCTGTCACCAGGCCCCCAAGGAAGCCGGCGCCAACCGTGACCGCGATGGCACCGCCAATAAAGCCTGGTGCAATGCCGGCTCTGCCAGCCATGCCAAAGGCGATATAAGCACTCATTACAGCCACAATGACCTGCATGCCGTGGTTGCCAATGGCAAAAAGCGCCGAGCCGAGATACAGCCACAGCCCACTACGATCAATTAGTACGGTGCCGAGATCTTTTGTCGGCACAGCAATCGGGGCATCGAGTCCGATAATCTCCGGCAGCCGCAAATCCCTAGTCACGGCGTCAGCTACTACACCAACCTGATGACCGCCGACGAGGAATCCCAGCGCAATCAACAACCCCGATGCGGCCACGAACGGCACCATATAGCTGACACCGGTCATAATGGCATCACGAACCCAGTGTCCGAAGGCTTTGTCACCGCCTAACGATGATTTATGTGCCCCCACCTTCGTAGTTGCTTGTACCCTCTCAGATGAAGGGTCCGCGCCGGTAGTACCGGTTTGCGGACCGGCCTCCTTGTCGTGGTCATCCTTAGGTTGCGGCGCCTTTCGGTCGTAGGCGCGAACCCGTGATTGTTCTGCTTTTGCCTTCGCTTGTTCAATAACCGCAGTAGGTTCATTGACTGCCTTACGAATTGGCACTTTGACCTGTGGTTTATCGCTGAAGCGCTTAAGCCCCGTAACCCCAATATCGGCTGCGATTACTAGCACGTCGGCCCGGGCAATTGCCTCTGCGGGGGCTTCCTGGGTTCCTGCCGAGCCCTGCGTCTCTACAGTTAGCGTTACATCAGCCATGCTCTCAGCCGCGCCCGTGAGCGCTTCGGCTGCCAAATAAGTGTGAGCGATGCCCGTGGGGCAGGCTGTGATGGCGACGATATTGGTCTTCGTCGGAGGTTTTTTCGCTTTCCGACGAGGCGCTTTGGTGATGTGCTCGCTAATGATTCGGGCGGCCTCTTCATCGCTTTCAGCACCGCGAAGAGCTGCGCGAAACCCCTTATCGCGAAGTGCCTTTGCGAGTGCGGCCAGAATGTCGACGTGGACATCGCTGTTAGTAGATGGGACACCGATGAAAAAGAGCAGGTCCGCTGGCCCGTCTGGTGTGGTAAATTCCGTAACGCTGGTTAAGCGGGCAAACATCAGGGTCGGCTTCGACCAGTCCTCATGGCGGCAGTGGGGGATCGCTATCCCGCCCGGCAGACCTGTCGGGGACTTCTCTTCGCGTTCGAGGGCTGCTGCGACGATGCCGTTGCTGTCAGTGGCGCGGCCGGTCTCTACAGCTTTAGCGATCAGGTAGGTAAGGATCTTCTCCTTTTGCGGACCGATATCTAGGTCAAGGAACACTGTCGACTCATCGGCTAGGTCTAATGCAATAGCGGAAAAATCTGCCGAAGAAGACATGGTTTTCTAATGCTCCTTATCTAGGCATCGAAAAGCTAAGCGTCGAGCTGCCATAACCGGCCGGCCTCGGGGTGAACCTGTTCTGGATAGGGGATGGTCGTACCGGGAAGACTGGTTGCAGCCGCCCCATAAGCTACGGCGGTGGTTAGTGCATCTTGGTAGCTATCACCGCGTTCGCGGGACATAACGTAGCCGGCCAAAGCACAGTCTCCAGCACCGACCGTCGACTGAGCGACTATCGAGGGGGAGGTAGCAGCGAAACAACCGCCTGACTTCACTGAAAGCACCGCCCCTGCTTCGCCGAGAGTGGCCAGGACTTCGGAAACGCCAAGCTCGTTCAGCGCACGAGCAGCCTGCGCTACGGGAAGATAGTTCCCTTCGGCTGCAGCGGCCTCAAGTTCTTCGCCGTCCTGATCAATGATTTGACCAAGTTCGTAGGCGTTCGGCTTCATCAGAAAAGGTCGCACCTTTGGAAATGCGCGAACGACCTCAGTCAGTGGGCCGTCGCTCGTATCCATAGCAACACGAATATTCGGGTTGACCGAATACACCGCCTCGGTGCATTGAACGTAAAAATCCCTGGGGACACCAGGGGGCAATGAACCTGCGAAAACTACCCACGTGGCGTGTTTAGCATGGTGGATAAGCTTCTCCAGGACACGCCTACGGTGTGCTTTCGTCAATGTCATGCCAGGGGAATTGAGCTTGGTGGTCGTCCCATCTGGCTCTGCGAGTGTGAGATTAACGCGGGCTTCGTTAGTCGTGTTGATGGCTTCATGGGGTATGCCAGAGACTTCCAACAGGCGCGTGAATTTTCCGGAGTCCGATGCCGGGTAGAGCGCGAGCGTCTTTTCTCCGGCGTAGTGCAACGCCTTGGACACATTAATTCCCTTGCCACCAGCCATGTCCTCAGCCATTGGTAGGCGGAACACGCCACCTCGCTTGAGCTCCGTATCGAGTCGAGCAAGTCGATCGATTGACGGATTTACAGTCAAGGTCAGGATCATGAAGCAACCACGACCTCGACACCTTGCTCCCTGAGATCGTTGACGAACTGTTCCGGGGCAGAGGAATCTGTAATCACGACGTCGATATCTTCCAATGCTGCAAAGCTGACGAGGAAGTCGCGGCCAAGTTTCGTCGAGTCCGCCATAACGATGACCTTGCGCGCATTCGTGATCATCGCGCGCTTTACCGCTGCTTCCTGCGGATCAGCAGTAGAAAGACCGTGGTCAATTGTCAAGGCATTAGAACCAATGAAAGCGACATCGGCACGCATAACCGCGAGAGTGCGGAGTGCCGTATCGCCAGCAACCGCCTGAGTAATGACGCGAACTTGGCCGCCAAGGAGTTGAAGCTCAATGCGGTTCGATCCTGCGAGTGTGATGGCGTTGGGAAGAGAGTTTGTGACAACCGACCAACGGCGGTTATCAGGGGAGTGGACCATCAGCTCTGCAAGAGCCTCGGTGGTAGTTCCAGCATCGAGAAAAATTCCACCACCAGAGTCAGGCAGAAAATCCGCAGCACAGCGGGCAATAGAGAGCTTCGCGTCCTTTTGCGCGTTCTTTCGAGCGGCAACTGAAAACTCAACAGTCTGAAAAGAACGAGTAGCCACAGCGCCACCGTGTACGCGGTGAACTGCGCCCTCTGCATCCAACTGAGCTAGATCACGACGAATTGTCTCTGCTGTGACATCGAAGGCCTCCGCAAGATCAGCGACCGTCACGCGCCCTTCGACTGCTGTCAAAGACGCAATCTTCCGGCGGCGTTCCTCTGCGTACATTCCCCGCTCCTTAGCTGTTAAGAAATTTCAGCTTTACTATCTGTTCCCAGTATGCCCGTTTATGTCTGTTTCGGGCAACGAAAATGTGGGAAATTAGAGGCTGCGTAGGACGCTGACGATCTTGCCGAGGATCTTGGCGTGCTCCGCAGGGAGTGGGTCAAATGCGCGATTATGGGGCATGAGCCACTTGCCAGCAGCGTCTTCGTGCCATTCCTTGACTGTTGCTTCATCTTCAAACAGGGCTGCAACGAAATCTCCCTGTTCGACCACGTCTTGGGAACGGACTACCACCCAGTCTCCGTCGAGAATGCCCGCGTCAACCATGGAATCACCCACGACCTTGAGTAGGTATAGCTGACCAGAGCCCGTAATCTCCATCGGAAGTGCCATGTGACTTTCCACATGCTGCTCCGCCAAAATAGGGTTGCCAGCCGCAATCTGTCCAACGATAGGAACGAAGATTGGCTCTGGCATGTCCTCTGGCATCTCGGGAGTTTGGGTGGTGCCAGTAGCCTTTGGCCCAGGCTTTACCGGAGTGAAAGTGCCAGCGGAGGACTTCGAATCCCTTACGTTTACCGCGCGGGGTTTGTGTGGGTCGCGGCGGAGAAAGCCCTTCTTCTCCAACTCCTTGAGTTGGTATGCCACCGACGAGGTGGAATTCAAGCCCACAGCATCCCCAATTTCTCGAATGCTCGGTGGGTATCCGCGAAGTACGACGGCATCCGAAATGACGTCAAGAATCCGACGCTGCCGATCGGTGAGTGTTTTAGGGTTCGCTTTCTTCTTTTGAGCCATGGAACATCCCTTCTCAAACTCTTTCGAATGAATCATAACTCAAAACTGTTCGAATCGTCGAGCATCGAACACTGTGCGTCCTTGAATTCTTTGGAAAAGATGTCCATTATGCGTGTTCGGAGGCAGTGCCGATGTCGAAAATCGAAAATAAATCCGGATAACAGTAGACAACATTCGAACATGGTGTTATAAATCGAACATGACAAGTTACTCGAACAGTCGTTTGATGAAAAGGTCTAGACGGATTCTCCGCATCCGCCCTTGGACATAGTCTCCACAGCGTCGGGAAACGGTCGTACAACTCTTATTCTCTCCAGGCCGGCAACGGTGGGAGAGTCAACGTTGGAAAGGGAGAAAACATGATGTCTACGGTTTCAACCGCACTAGGTGTTAGCAGCACATCTGATATTGACTTTTCTCAAGTTTCTGAGCGCTCTGCTCGGACGACACGGAAAGCCCCGTTGGTGTGGGGTGAACGTAGTGCGTCTTGCACACAGCACATCGTTCGGCCCGGTCAGCGTGCACGTAGTGCACAGCGCAATCGCAACGGGGTGTCATCGGCGCGAATGCGAAGGGACAGGTCGCGGCCCAATCATGTCTCGGTCAACTACGGGCGTCCGTCTCTATCCGTTAGCAGGGCGCAGCAGTCCAATCGTAGTGATGTATCCGCAGGCACTAACCTGACTCGTTTGATGGCAGTATGGGCTCTAGGGCTTGGTGCTTTCTTCGGAGTTTTCGGCAGCATGGTCTTTGAACAAGGGCAAAATGAGGCAGTCGAAAGCACCTTTACGTCTACGTACGCTTCCTACTCTGCGCAATAATCATTCCGGTTTCCGGCGTTGGGGTGGGACGTAGACTGGAGACTGTGTATTGCCAGTTTTGTCATCATGATCAGACACGAGTCTTGGACTCACGGTTAATAGATAACGGTATGGGGATTCGTCGCCGGAGAGAATGCCTCAATTGCGGTAAACGTTTTTCTACGATTGAACGCTCGCAGCTGATGGTCGTTAAACGGGATGGAATCCCTGAGGAGTTCAACCGCGAAAAGGTTATCCAGGGTGTTCGACGTGCGTGCCAGGGGCGTGAAGTATCAGAGTCTCAGCTGAAGAAGCTCGCACAAAAAGTGGAGGAGAGCCTCCGCGAGAAAGGTACGCCCCGGGTGGACTCAAACGATATCGGCCTTGCCATCCTTGAGCCGCTCAAAGAACTGGACGAAGTTGGCTATCTCCGCTTCGCTTCGGTGTACAAGTCCTTTTCCTCCGCGGACGATTTCGCGCAAGAGATTGCCAGCATGCGCAAGGGGAAAGGACCGCAGGATAATGGCAACGAGGTTAAGAAGAACTAACGCAGTTTATCCACACGTTTCTTTATTCGAGTCAGGGATACGCTCTGGGCGGTACCCAGCCGTTGTGCGAAAAGGCTGACGCGCAGCTCTTGAATGAGCCACTGAATATCCCGTACCTCCGCGGAATTCGAACGTGCCTTAGGCAGCTGCTGAAGCTTTGCCGCCAAGTATTCGCGGGCCTCAGTCACCTCATCTTCACGTTCGGCATCACGGTCCGGGTCACGGTTCATTTCCTCAAGCCGAATCTCCATCGCTTGGAGATAACGTGGCAAATGTCGTAGGTGCTGCCAACCGTGCCTTGCCACAGCGCCCTTATGGAACATGAACTCCAGCTGGCGACGCATATCGTCAATGGCATCGCCTTCCCACTTGTTTAGCTGATTCACCACCGAGACATAACGAGGCATTGCCTGGGCAACGCCGACGACCAATTGGCGCACCTCTGAGGCGACTCCAGAACGAACGTGTTCGAGTAGTTTGTCGAATTCCTTCGGATCGCGGACCGGGCCACCGGCAGCCATCATACGGTCGCGAATCACTGCGACACGGCAGTCCTCGACAAGCCCATCGGCGCCCCCATGTGGCCATGCGTCCACGCCAACACGTTGCTGGAGTGGAAGCCCCTTAGTCATTTGTGCACTATTTACTGGGCAATCCCGCAATAGCATTGTCAAATTTGTGGTCGCCAACGTCGCCTCAGCCTGAGCCTTAGTTGGTTTGACCTCAATGGCCACGCCATCCTTGGTGGTCACCAGCGTCGGATACATCGTGACGGACTGACCGTCGACAGTACTTTTGACCGTTTCTGAGACGGCGCCCAAGTTCTCTGAAGTCCACCTTTTCACAGCTTCGCGTGCTGCAGACTTCGAACGTTTCGACACAGCAGTTGAGACCGTCGAGGCATGCTTGTCTCGAAGCGCAGCAAGATCCCGGCTCTGATCGACGATCTTTCCATGGCGGTCAACCACTGCGTAGTTAAAGCGCAAGTGTGCTGGCAGTTTCAAAGGGGCAAAGTCTGCACCATTGATGCCCGAGCCTCCGAGTCGTCGTAAAGCATCGGCAAAAACATCGACGAAGCGGCCTGAGTACGGAGTCATCGTCTCCAGCGCGCGGCGTGCGAAATCCGGGGCGGGGACAACGGACTTCCGCAGTGCCTTCGGCAGAGTGCGAATGTAGGCTTCCGCGAGCTCAGCGCGAAGACCTGGTACCTGCCAGTCGAAGCCATCTTCACGCAGACCTGCAAGAAGAGGCACGGGGACACGTAGAGTCACACCGTCATCAGGGGCGCCCGGTTCGAATTTATAGGACAGAGAGAAATCGACCGAGCCCTGCTGCCACATTTCGGGGAAGGCGTTGTCGTCGATGTCGCCGGCTTCGGGGTTGAGCAGCTTATTGGGATCAAAGTCCAGTAGATCTGGCTGCTTGGGCTTAGTTTTCTTCCACCAGCGGTCAAAATTGGTGGCCGTGGTGATAGAGGCGGGCAGCTTGGAGTCGTAGAACGCGTAGAGCACGTCGTCATCCACGACAATGCCGCGGGAACGTTGCTTTTCCTCGATCTTCTCGGCTTCGGCAAGTTTGGCCTGGTTGTTCTTGAAGAACTCGTGATGTGTGTTCCACTCGCCGTCGACAAGCGCAGAGCGAATGAAGATCGAGCGGGCGGCGTCGGCATCGACTCGGTGATAAGGCACCAGGCGATCAACCACCACAGGCACGCCGTAGAGCGTCGACTTCTGGTAAGCCATAGCTGCACCGCGCTTAGTCGACCAGTGAGGCTCTGAGTACTGGTGCTTGAGCAGATGAGGGGCTACCTTCTCTACCCACTGCGGCTGAATCGTGCCGACGTTGCGCGCAAAAGTGCGCGAGGTCTCGACGATTTCCGCAGCCATCACCCAGCGAGGCGGCTTCTTTGCCAACGCGGACGAGGGGTGAATGAGGAACTTAGTGTTGCGGGTGCCAGTAAATTCCTTGCCCTCGCCCTCGCGCGTACCAATCATCGATAACAGACCCGGTAACAGCGACTTTGCCACCTCGTCGGGATTGTCGACACCACTGGTTGAGCTGCGGGCGGAAAGATGCCAGCCCAGCTCAGCCGTTGCCTGGTGGAGCTGACGCACCAAATCCTGCCACTCGCGAACGCGCAGATAGTGGAGGTACTCGCGCTTGCACATCTTGCGGAACTGGTTACCGCTAAGCTCACGGCGCTTTTCCTCCAGGTATTCCCAGAGCTTCAGCAGGGAGTTGAAGTCGCTGGTGGTGTCCTTAAAACGGGCATGTAGCTGATCTGCCTGAGCCTGGAACTCCAGTGGACGTTCGCGAACATCCTGCAGAGACAAAGCGGCGACAATGACGGTTACCGCCCCAAGAGTGGTGTTCTCGTACCCTTCGACCAGCATGCGGGCAAGACGCGGGTCAACTGGGATACGGGCAATTTGTCGGCCGATGTCCGTCAGCTCGGGGGCATCAGACCCCGACGTGGTGGTAATAGCCTGAAGCTCTGTGAGCAGGTTAATGCCATCGCGGATTGCTTTGTGCTCTGGTGGCTGGACAAAGGGGAAGTCCTCAATCGCGCCAAGCCGCAGTGAGATCATTTGCAGTACAACCGAAGCGAGATTGGTGCGCAGAATCTCCGGATCCGTAAACTCGGGGCGCGAGAGAAAATCCTCTTCGCTGTAGAGACGAATCGCCACACCATCAGCTACACGGCCACAGCGTCCAGAGCGCTGATTCGCAGATGCCTGGCTGATGTCCTCAACTGGCAGGCGCTGCACCTTCGTGCGGGTGGAGTAGCGGGAAATGCGTGCGGTACCAGTATCGACGACATACTCGATACCAGGGACCGTCAGCGACGTTTCCGCAATGTTGGTCGCCAGCACAATGCGACGCCCGGAATGCGGAGTGAAGATCCGATGCTGCTCTGCATTAGATAGCCGACCGAATAGTGGAACGGCTTCTACACCTTTCCAGTGTTTGCCCTCGATGGCTTCGGTGGCTTCTCGGATCTCTCGCTCACCCGAAAAGAACACCAGGATATCGCCGTCGCCAAGCCGCATGAGCTCTTCACACGCTGCGATAACACCATCGATCTGCTCAATGGCGACTTCCTTTTCTTGCCCATTTTTCGCAACAACAGTCCGCACCAGCGGGCGATAGCGGATTTCCACCGGGTAGGTACGCCCCGACACCTCGATGATGGGCGCAGGGTGCTCGTCGTCAGGCGCGAAATGACGAGCGAACCGTTCCGGATCAATCGTCGCGGAAGTGATAATGATTTTCAGATCTGGACGCTGCGGCAGAATATGCTTTAAATATCCCAGCAGGAAGTCGATGTTGAGGCTGCGCTCGTGCGCCTCATCGATGATGATGGTGTCGTACTCGCGTAGCAGTCGGTCGCGGCCAATTTCGGCCAGCAGGATACCGTCGGTCATCAGTTTGATGCAGGTATCCTTGCTCACGCGATCATCAAAACGCACTGCATAGCCGACGTGCTGTCCAATCTTTTCGCCCAGCTCATGAGCGATGCGCTCCGCGACGGAACGCGCCGCAATACGACGTGGCTGAGTGTGACCAATCTTGCCCCGCACGCCGCGTCCCAGTTCGAGGCATATCTTCGGGATCTGCGTAGTCTTACCAGAGCCAGTCTCACCAGCAATAATGACGACCTGGTTGTTTTCAATTGCCTCTGCAATGTCGTCGCGGCGCGCGGACACCGGCAACTGGGCAGGGTAGGTGATGCGAGGAATCGCTTTACGACGATCTTCTAACCGCTCCAGCGCAAAGTCGAGGTCTGCAGAGATTGCAGACAGCGCCTTCGGCGCGGATGCTCGCTTTAGCCGGCGTCGGAAGGACTGAGCCTCCCGAATCGGCAATTGATCAGCGAGCTGGTAGAGCTCCTTTTTACGCGTGTCCTTAGCAGGTTTGCCAGAGCGCTGTGGCCTGGCGGAATTGCGGTGGCCGGAGTGGTGGTTTCCCGACTGGGCACGTGGAGCTGGTTTATCAGAACGGCTAGGAGTACTCATGGTTGCCTACTAGATTAGCCGCGTCTGGGGAGACAACCCACATCTGTGCTGATTAAGAGGTGCTCAAGATAGTCCGATGGCAGCAGGAAGCGTCCTACTTTGCGGCTGCTAGCTCTTCGGCAACTTCCTTGCAGTCCTCGCGCCCACAGTGCTGTGTCTCGGTGTGCTCCCAGCAATCATCGCAAATAAGCACCTGACGACGGCAGGTATCTTCGTTGATGCAGTTCTGGAAGGTGTTTGTGGGCTTGCCGCAGTGGACGCAGTGCCCGAGCTGTACGTAGTCCTCGTCTTCGATGCCATCGCCAAACTCCATATGCATGCGCTTGTCGAAGACATAGAGGGAGCCTTCCCACAGCCCCTTATTGCCAAACTTTTCGCCGTAGCGCACAATACCGCCGTCGATTTGGTAGACCTCTTCGAAACCGCGGTTCTTCATAAGTGCGGAGAGGATCTCGCAGCGGATGCCGCCGGTGCAGTAGGAGATAACCGGCTTGTCCTTCATCCAGTCGTACTTACCGGATTCCAGTTCGTCGATGAAGTCGTGCGTGGTCTTTACGTCCGGGACGACAGCGTTTTTAAACTTGCCAATCTCGGCTTCCATTGCGTTGCGGCCATCGAAGAAGATGACATCGTCGCCGCGTTCCTCGACCAGTTTATTGACCTCTTCCGGCTTCAAATGTGTGCCGCCGCCAATGACACCATCGACATCGACTTTCAGCTCACCCGGAGCACCGAAAGCGACGATTTCGTCGCGAACCCTGACGGAGAGTTTTGGAAAGTCATCAGCGCCGCCTTCGCTCCACTTGAACTGCATGGAGTGAAAAGCGGGGTACTGCTTGGTTTTCTTGATGTACTTCTTGCAGGCATCGAGATCACCGCCGACGGTGCCATTGATGCCGTGCTCGGACACCAGAATGCGGCCCTTGAGCCCTAACGACTCGCAAAGATCGCGCTGCCACAGCATGATGGCACGCGGATCGGACAGTGGGGCGAACTGGTAGTACAGAAGAATCTTGCTGATGCTCACGGGGACTATTCTAGTCTGCTCTCTCAGTTATCCTATTTTCGGCGTGAGCTGCTGATATGGCTTAGTGCTTCTGATAGAGAGCCTTTTTCTGGTACTTAGGCTCCGAAGTCACTAGCACACCGAGGTTGCGGAAAATTGTTTCGTCCACGCTGCCCAGAATGGTGGTGGTGTGGACATCGCAGTTTCTAAGGTTCTTCAGCTCGGCGAGGGCTGCGCGGGCATCGTCGCTGGTGGCCGCCGACACGGAAAGGGCGATAAGAACCTCGTCGGTATGCAAGCGGGGGTTGCGGCTGCCCAGGTGATGCGTCTTAAGCGTTTGAATTGGCTCAATGGCAGCAGGGGAGAGCAAGTGCAAGTCCGGGTCGATATTGGCGAGCTTCTTGAGAGCGTTGAGGAGCATTGCTGCTGAGCATCCGAGTAGTTCAGAAGTCTTGCCCGTGATGATTGTGCCATCGTGCAATTCGATTGCGCTGCCCGGCGCCCCGGTAGATTTCTCAACTTCAAGCGCTGGTGCGACGACTCGGCGGGCGGCTGTCGACACGTTGGCCTTGCTCATAATCATGGCAATGCGCTGCGAGACTTCGTCGTCTGCGCTGTTCTTGTGTTCGTCGACAAGAGCCTTGTAGTAACGGCGAACGATTTCCTGGTTGGATGCCTCTCGGCACACTTCGTCATCGTCGATACAGTAACCGGCCATATTGACGCCCATGTCGGTCGGTGACTTGTACGGCGACTCGCCCGCGAGCTTCTCCAACAGAGTGCGCAGCAGTGGGAAGACCTCGACATCACGGTTATAGCTGGTGACCTTGGTGTCATAGGCGGCCAAATGAAAAGGGTCGATGAGATTGATGTCATCGAGATCAGCCGTTGCCGCCTCGTAGGCCAGATTTACCGGGTGTTCGAGTGCCAGGTTCCAGATAGGGAAGGTCTCAAACTTTGCGTAACCGGAACGAATTCCGTGTTTGTGATCGTGATAAATCTGCGATAGACAGGTCGCCAGCTTTCCAGAGCCCGGGCCCGGCGCTGTAACAACGACCAAGTCCCGCGACGTTTGCGCCCATTCATTCAGCCCGAAGCCGGCTTCACTGACAATTTTCTCCGTGTTTGTCGGGTAGCCCTCGATATTGCGATGGCGGATGACGCTCAATCCGAGTCGCTGTAGGCGCTCAATGAAGTTCTTTGCCAGGGTGTTGTCGTCGGAAAGCTGCGTGACGACGACGCTGCCGACTAGAAACCCGCGTTCACGAAAGACATCGACGAGGCGCAGCACATCGTCTTCGTAAGTGATGTCGAGGTCAGCGCGGACCTTGTGGCGTTCCAAATCCTTGGCATTGATGCACACCATGATTTCCAGATCGTCTTTGAGGCGATCGAGCATAGCGATTTTATTGTCAGGCGTGAAGCCGGGGAGCACGCGCGAGGCATGCATGTCATCAAATAGCTTGCCGCCCATTTCGAGATAGAGCTTGCCGCCTTCACCTGCGATGTCTGCGCGCCGCTTCTTAATATGAGCGGATTGCATTTCGATGTACTTTTCGCGGTTAAAACCGACAGCCTGAGCCATGGTGCCCTTTCTGAAGTTGTGTCTGCGGGGAGCGCGCTAAAGCTTGCGAAATTCTACTGTGTCCATGGTAGTGATACTGCCTTGCGAATGTTGTATCGGTTACTGCTGTCGCGGGGGGGAATTTTGGGAACTTTGGCTTATTAGGCCACGCGTAGGGGATTGTCTGATTAATCTCCCATGTATTGATATTCAAAAAGAAATATGAAGAGGATGTGACATGCTCGATCCCCAGATGGCATCATCGTCGAATTCGGCAGAACCAACCGCACGCGCCCCGTACCAAGTGGGCAGGCGAGGCTTCCTCGTCGGAGCAACTGCCGTGTCAGCTGCGAGTATGATGCCTGCCGTAAATGGTGCATCAAAGGCAAACGCCGCTCCTGCAAACGGGGCTTCTGCCGCCGCGGGGAATTCGACCACCAATTTGAATGTCGGTCGAGGAATGGCTGACATGACAGGCGAGCCACTCGGCGCTGGCATGAACGGGTATGCGGTCATGGACCAGACCACCTCGGGTCTGCGTCTTCGCCAGATGGCGCGTGCATTCATCTTCGGTGATGACAACGACAACCGTGTCGTCCACGTCACCGCAGATATGGGGCTCATGTTCCAGTCCATCCAGATGGAAGTTCTGCGGCGACTGCGAGCTCTCTTCGGAGACCTCTACCACGAGGGCAACGTGCTTATCTGCGCATCTCATACGCATGTCGCGCCGGGTGGTACATCGGGCCATCTTATGGTCGACCTGACTACTCTCGGATTCCGTCCCGTCACTTTCGAAGCTGTAGTCGTCGGTGTGGTCAAGGCTATTGAACGTGCACACGCTGATTACCAGCCGTCGACTATCCACCTGACCAAGGGGATTGCCCAGGATGCGGGTGTTAACCGCTCCCTGGAGGCATTCAGGCGTAACCCCGAGGAAGAACAGCGTCTTTTCCCCGACGGAGTCAACCCGGAAAGCCATACACTGCACGTGAGTCGTGGTGGTCGCGAAGTCGGCTTCATTAACTGGTATGGAATTCATCCGACCACCTTCGGCCCCGAGCACACCATCATCGACGGCGACAACAAGGGCTACGCAGCATGGAAGGTCGAGGTCGACCGCGGGGTTACCCACCGTGAGCCGGCCGATGCCCCCTTTGTCGCCGCATTTACCATGTCGTGCCCGGGTGACATCAGCCCGAACATGGGGCTCGTGCCAAATTCGGGTCCCGGCAACGGAGACGAAGCAGAGTCCGCCCGCATTCTCGGGCAGCGTCAGATTGACGCTACCCAAGGCCAGACCATTGCACTGCCAGGAGGCGGAATCTCCACCGTCCACAAGTGGGTCAACCTCGGCGATGTCGACATCGATGGCCAATTCACGCCCGATGGCCAGCCACACCGCACTGGACCTGCAATCCTCGGTGCGGCCTTCGCAGCCAGTAGCCAGGAGGACGGCGGCGGCGAACCGGCCCTAGGTTTCAACGAGGGTCAGCGTGGAGGCACACCGTGGGTACGTCAGCTCAATAACGTCGTACTCCCGAAGAATATCGGGGAGATTCAGGGTGAGAAAGAGTGCCTGCTGCCAGTGGGCTACATCGATGGTCTTCTCCAGCAGACCCATATGTTCTCCATCACCCGCATCGGTGGCTTCACCTTGATCACCAACGGCCTTGAACCCACCACGATGTCGGGTTACCGCATGCGTCAGCACGTCGCCGAAGTCCTCGGCGTTCCAATCGACACTGTCATCTGCCAGGGCTACACCAACAGCTATGGACACTACGTCGTTACCCCAGAGGAATACGATCAGCAGGACTACGAGGGCGGCGCGACGGCTTTCGGCAAGTACACGCTCAGTGCGATGATCTCCATCTATCACGATCTCGCCCACGCGCTTGCCGACGGCATGGCTGTCGACCCGGGTGGTGCTGCAGGTGATCTCACTGGCATCATCCCGCCGTCGCCAGCAGGAGGAAAGATTATCGATTCCGCACCAATGGGCAAGAATTTTGGTGACGTGCTCGAATCGACTGCAAGCATCACGGTAGGGCAGAAGGCCGTTGCCCAATTCGTCGCGGCAAATCCGAATAACGACTTGCGACTGGAAGACGGCTACCTACTTATCAAGAATGACCGCGGCGAGATTGTTTCCGACGACTGGGACCAAGCAACTGTCATTGAGTTTGCCAAGGACGGTATTTATACCACCGCCAAGGTCACTTGGGAGACCGCAGGAGTCGCGCCGGGCAAGTATGACATCATCGTGCGTGGTAGCGCGTTGGGTGTCGGTGATTCACTGAACGAATTCGAGGGAGTCGCCGCGGTGGAGCTCGTGTAAGAACGTCCAATTAAATACGTCCATGCGCATAATGTGACTTATACTTCGGCCTTTAAAAACTCATCAAGGGCTTGTCTCACGTATAGTCCGTTGTGCGCATTATTTGTATGTATCCGTCAATTTGGCAGGAGCAATTTGCTTCATGAGTACCTCAAACGATCCATATAGCAACAACGATCCTTACGGTGACGGCAGCCGGGACAATGAGTCCAATAACTATGACTCCCAGAGTCACGGTTTTCCCAACGATGGTTCGCAGGATTACAACCCTTACGGGTTCGATTCGGACGCACAACATGGCCCGCGTGGACCAGAGGATTCGCCAGAGTGGAATCAGGCTTACGGCCGTGAACAGGCTTATGGCGAAATTCCTTCTTACGGTACTGGCGAGTCTCGCGATAGTTATGCCGGGCAACCCTATGGTGCGGACTCGAGCTACTGGCAGCAACCGGCAGGTGGGAATCCTGCAGCCGGCGCGCTTGCTCCAGGTGTCAACATGCCAGGTGGCGATGAGCCGCCGGTGAAGCCTGTGGCACAGGGGTCGACGAAGGTCGACATTGGACGTGCCTTTTCCGCGGCGTTTCGTAGTCTAAACAGCAATTTTGCTTCCTGGCTTGGCATCATGCTGACGTTCTTCGCCGTACTAGTTGCCCTGATTGTTGGCGCAGCGGCAATTCTCTTTGCATCTGGTGACTTCGATCCGGACTTTGAGCCGAACTATCCAGGCGATGTTCCGTTTGAGGATTTAGGGTCGATGTTCGCGACTCTCGGCGCGATGGCACTGCTATTTGCGGTGGGCATGTTCGCGATGCAGGCATTCATGCTGCGCGGTGCATTCGAAGCTGTCGACGGGCGAGTGCCGAGCTACGGTACTTTCTTCCGTGTAAACCGGTGGGGATCTCTTATCGGTGCCTACATTGTCACGTTCCTGGTGGGGCTGCTCGCCATGCTTCCGGGGATGGCACTCTTCATCGCTGGAGCATCCCTGTCTGCCAACGGCAGTGAAGCTGCAGCTGCGATGATTCCCATCGGCTACCTGTTGGTATTTGTGCTGTCCATCTTCATCATGCCAATCACAGCGACTATGCCGCTTCTTGTTTTTGATGGTCGAGCAACAGCACTTGAGGCTCCGGTCGTCGCATGGCGCTTGGTGAAGCCTCAGTATTGGACGATGCTCGTTGCATTCATTCTGACGTCGATTGTTTCTTCCGCAGGTGCAATGCTCTTCTATATCGGTATGTTGTACACAGTCCCGCTTGCTCTCCTAGTGCAAGTACACATCTACCGTCAGCTCATCGGTGGCCGGCGGGTTATCAATGAAGCCCAGGAGAATCCGGGTTATTACCCGCCACAGCAGTAGCCAAAAACGAACAAGAAAAGCGCCCAAGGAACCGGTACAAATTGGTTCCTCGGGCGCTATTTCGTCAGCAGGTAATTCTGCGGGGGAGCGTTCGGCTATCAAAAGCCGAACCTATGCTCCGAATATTTAGCGGGTAGCCTCGGCGAAGACAGCCTGTGCAACACCAGAGACGGTGCCTGCAATCTTCACAGCTTCCCAGACCTGCTCCTTGGTCAGACCAGCATCGCGGACGACCTTTGCGTGAGAAGTCACGCAAGCTTCACAGCCGTTGATGGCAGAAACTGCCAGAGACCACAGCTCGAAGTCTTCCTTCTCGACACCCGGATTGGAGATGATGTTCATGCGCAGGCCGAACTTGACCTGTGCGTAGTCATCACCGAGCATGTGGCGAGTGCGGTAAGCAACGTTGTTCATGCCCATAACGGTGGCCGCACCAAGTGCAGACTCGAAAGCCTCGTCAGACAGGTGCTCCTTGGCTTCCTCGGCGATCTCGGAGAAAACGGTCTCGTTGCGGGTGGCAGCAGCGGATGCAAGCAGGGTACCCCACAGCTGCTGCTCGGAGAGTTCCGTAGAACGGGTGAGAGTGCCAAGGTTCAGCTTCATGTCCTTGGCGTACTCCGGTAGACCGGAACGAAGGTTATCGATGCTCATATGAGTTACTTCAGCTCCTGCTTCAGAACGTCCATCTTGTCGATGTTCTTGGTCGGGTCATTCTTCTGCCAGTTACATGCGCAGACCTCTTCAGACTGAAGAGCGTCGAGAACACGCAGAACCTCGTCAACGTTACGACCGACAGCGTCCGGGGTAACGGAGACGAACTGAATGATGCCGTCCGGGTCAATGATGAAGGTTGCGCGGTCTGCAACACCGTCAGCGTTCTCGACACCGAGTGCACGCATCAGGTCATGGCGGATGTCGGAGAACATCGGGAACGGGATGTCCAGCAGTTCCTCGTGGGTTGCACGCCAGTTGAAGTGGGAGAACTCATTGTCGCCAGAGCCACCGAGAATAACGGTGTCACGGTCCTCGAATTCCTCATTCAGCTTGCCGAATGCAGCAATCTCAGTCGGGCAGACAAAGGTGAAGTCCTTCGGGTAGAAGAAGACGACCTTCCACTTACCCTCGTAGGACTCATTGGTTACCTGCTCGAAGTAGTCATCCGGAGAAGAAGCGTTTGCATCACGCAGGTTGCCGCCCTTCAGAGCGGTCAGAGAAAACTCGGGGAACTTGTCGCCAACAGTCAAAATTGCCATGGAATCCTCCTGAATGTATTCCTTTTGGGGTCACACACCATTATGCCTATGGATTCCCGAACCGTCAAGAGGAAAAAGTTAATAAGCTCGTGTAGGCTTATAGGTATGCGTAATAGAGATTATCGGCCCACTTTGCCTCAGTTACGTGCCTTTGTCGCGATTGCCGATACCGGTCACTTCGGTCAAGCCGCTGCCCGCCTCGGCATTTCACAGCCCAGCCTGTCACAAGCGCTTTCCACCCTTGAGCAGGGACTGGGGGTGCAGCTTGTAGAGCGTTCGACTCGCCGAGTGCTGGTGACGCCACTCGGTCGCGGTCTGATTCCATATGCCCGCCAAGCATCTGAAATTGTTGACGAGATCGTTGCTCGCGCCTCTGGCCGTACAGATGATTTGTCCGGACCACTATCCATTGGTGTTATCCCTACGGTTGCTCCATACGTGCTGCCCAACTTCCTCCAGTTGGTTCGTGACGAGCTGCCAGATCTAAAGCCTAGGATCGTCGAAGAGCCGACCGAGCGCCTCATCGAATCACTTCGCTCCGGCACCATTGATGCAGCCATCATGGCACTGCCGTCCGATGTGCCTTCCTTTGAAGAGATCTACCTCTACGACGAAGAGTTCTACATCGTCGTGCCAGAGGATCATCCGCTGGCAGGTAAGGAAGAGGTAAAGCTTGAGGCAATCAGAGACTTGGACTTGCTTCTGCTTGACGACGGTCATTGCCTGCGCGACCAAGTGTTGGATATCTGTCGCAAGGTCGATGCTGTTCACGGCGAGACCTCCAGCTTGGAAACACGGGCGGCTTCTCTATCGACCGTCGTGCAGTGTGTTGCCGGTGGGTTGGGGCAGTCGCTTGTACCGGAATCGGCTGTCAAGATTGAGGCCGACCGTCCCGGCCTGGCTGTTGCGCGATTCGAAGGTCCGGCACGGCCGGGACGCACCATTGGGCTGGTTCACCGCGCATCATCGGTACGCGGCGGCGAGTTCAATCGAATTGCTGAACTGGTACGGCAGGCCTACATAGACGCTGTTGCCTAAAGCCCTCTTGGCGCATGCCGCAGTAGCGTATGAAATAAGCAAAACCGGGCTGGTAGTTCCAGCCCGGTTTTTCGCGTTTATCCCTGAATAATTCGCAGCGATGCCAACCTGACCTCGCCGTATTCATCAGATGCAGCCAAGTCAACGCCCGCTTCAAAGCGCCAGCCGTGGTCGCCCTCAGGGTCATCGAGTATCTGGATCACATGCCATAGGCCCTCACCAGCCTTGCGGTCAATCGAAATCATATCGCCGCCGCGAGCCTTTGCATCGATCCCTAGGTCATCGTATTCATCGAAGTAGTCATCCATCGCGGCAGGCCAATCTGGCGCATCGTCGAGGTAGTTGTCCAGGTCGGCCAGCTCCTCCTCCTTTTCAAAGGCAAAGAGCTGCACGTGGCGAAACATGAGATTGCGCACCATACGGGTAAATGCACGTTCGTTGCCTGTAAGGGGCCGCGACTCGTCGGTGCCAAAAGCCGCTTCCTTGAGAGTTTCCTCGTCCAATGGCTTGTCCGGATCGGCCATCTGCGCCCATTCATCCACCAGGGAGTTATCCACCTGCACAACGAGCTCGCCGAGCCATTCCACAATGTCCCGGAGTTCCTCGTTAGCGGCTTCCGGAGGGAGAGTGTGTCGCAAAGTGCGCCAGGCATCGGTGAGGTAGCGCAGGAAAATACCTTCAGAGCGGGCAATTCCATACTCAGATACCACGTCCGAGAAAGTCATGGCCTTTTCCACCATCTCGCGCACCACAGACTTGGGCGACAGCGAAAACTCACGCACCCACGGGTGACCTTGAGCATAGGTGTCGAATGCGCCCTCCAGCTCGTCGGCAAGCGGCATCGGCCATGTGATGTCTTCGACGATGTTCATACGTTCGGTGTAATCAACACCCTCGGCCTTGAGCGCGGCGATTTCTTCACCGCGTGCCTTTTTCTGCTGCGCGATGAGCAGTGGGCGAGGGTCTTCCAGAATTGACTCAAACACACTGATGACATCGAGTGCGTAGTTCGGGCTGTCCTTATCCAACAGTTCGAGCGCGGCGATGGCGAAAGGCGACAGCGGCTGATTGAGCGCGAAGTCACGCTGCAGCTCCATTGTCAGCTCGGGGCGGCAGTCATCGCCCTCGCCATGCATGACGACGATTCCCGCGTTGACCAAACCGCGGTAGAGCTCAATTGCGGTCAGAATAGCCTCATTTTGCTGGTGGCGGGTGTCGTGATTGGTGCGCAGCAGATGACGCATGTGTTCGTAGGTATCGCCACCACGTGCAATGACGTTGAGCAACATACCGTTGGTAACTGCAAAGCGGCTGGTCAGCGGCTCCGGTGGCTGAGAAACGATTTTGTCGAAGGTCTTCTCCGACCATGTCACTTCGCCCTTGGGAACGGACTTCAGCCGCAACTTCTTCAGTTTGGCCTCATCCTGGCCGGCACGGCGCCGCAGCTTGGCGTTTTCGATTTCGTGTTCAGGTGCTTCGACAACTACGGTGCCCTCGGTGTCGTAGCCAGCACGGCCGGCGCGTCCAGCGATCTGGTGGAACTCGCGTGACTTGAGAATACGGCTACGACGGCCATCGAACTTGGCCAAACCGGTAATCAGCACCGTGCGAATAGGCACGTTAATGCCGACGCCGAGGGTATCCGTGCCACAGATGACCTTCAGCAGACCAGTCTGAGAGAGACGCTCAACCAAACGACGGTACTTCGGCAGCATTCCCGCATGGTGGACGCCAATGCCCTGGCGCACCAACTTGGAAAGAACTCGACCAAAGGCCGTGGTAAACCGGAAATCGCCAATCTCTTCGCGAATCCGCTCCTTCTCCTCCTTCGTCAGCAGCTTCAGACCGGTCAGTGCCTGAGCCTGTTCAGCTGCTTGGCGCTGGGAGAAAAAGACGATGTAGATTGGGGCTTTGCCGGATTCCAGCAACTCCGCCAGCGTGTCATGAACTGGTGTGTAGACATAGTGGAAATCCAGCGGTACCGGGCGCGTCGTACCTGTAACGAGGTTGACGTCGAGTCCCGTGCGTTCCTTCAAATCCGTCTCAAACTTTTGAGTATCGCCGAGAGTGGCGGACATCAACAGGAATTGGCAACGGGAAAGCTCGAGCAAGGGCACTTGCCATGCCCACCCGCGATCGGGATCCGCATAGAAGTGGAATTCATCCATTACCACCTGGTCAATATCGGCGTCGGCCCCGTCGCGCAGGGCGATATAGGCGACAATTTCCGCAGTTGCGCAGATGATGGGTGCACCACCGTTGACGGTGGCATCGCCGGTCATCATACCGACGTTCTCAGCGCCAAAGACCTCGCAGAGGGCAAAGAACTTCTCGCTGACCAAGGCCTTAATAGGCGCTGTGTAAAAGCTGCGCTGGCCACGAGCGAGGGCGCAGAAGTGGGCAGCAATAGCCACCATGGACTTGCCCGACCCTGTCGGAGTGGCAAGGATGACGTGGTCGCCACCAGCGAGACCAATAGCGGCCTCCTCCTGGGCCGGGTAGAGCGTGATGCCCTGATCCCTGGTCCAGGCAATGAACGAGTCCATAATCGCATCGTCGAAAAGGGACTCTGGAACCTCAGCTAGGTCGGGAAGCATTTCAGATAGTGACACGCTTCCCACCCTAGCGGTAACCCCGGATTAGAAGCGGAACCAGGGCTTCCAGCCGCGCCGACGGCGAGGTTGTTCCGGTTCACCGGATTCTTCGCTTTCCGCCTGCTCTTCCCGAGGCTGTTCTGACTCAGGCTGTTCGGCAGTGCCGTCTGCAGAAAACTCCGCAGACCTATCATCCGCCGAGGCCGACTCGGGTTCTTCCGAGTATGCGTCAGTGTCCTCTGATGTAGTTGCCGAGGAATCCGAGTTGGCCGGGGTCTCCGCCTCGTCGTCAAGCGAGGAAGAATCCTCTACTGGGCGCAGCGGTTGAGAAGCGAGGAACTTTTCGAACTCAGCGCCAATCTCGTCGGCGGAAGGCATCTCGCCGTTAGGTCCAAGCAGGGGAGAAGTCTCCAGCTCTTGACGACGTTGAACTTCCTGGTCGTACTGTTCCTCGAGAAGATTGACCAGCTGAGAGACCTCGCCGGAATCATTCGTCTGCGTATTGAGCAGCTCCGCCACCCGCGCGGATTCCTTCTCCAACGCCTCAAGCGGGAGCTCGAGCTTGGCTAGTTTTGCTACCTCCTGCAACAGCCGCAGTGACGCCAGCGGATACTCAGAGGCCGCGACATAGTGTGGCACCTGTGCGGTGAAACCAAAGGCATCACAACCGCGGCTTGCGAGCTCGTACTCAATGTTCAGGCTCGCAGCACCCGGAACTGTGACGCGGTTTCCCCAGGTATGCATATCACCGAGTTTCTGCTTATCTGTGCCATGGGCGATGATGCCCAGTGGTCGGGTGTGCGGAACCGTCATCGGAGCCGAGTACAGCGACACAGTCCGACCGACATCGTAGCGCTCCGCCAAATCTGCCACGGCAGTCGAGAAAGCCTCCCACCGCATGTCTGGCTCAGGGCCAGAAAGCAGCAAGAACGGCTTACCGACGTTGTCGCGAACCACATTGAGTGACAGGTTCAAATCGGATACATCCACAATCTGGTCGTGGTTCATCGTCACAGAGGGACGGCGAGAACGATAATCAATCAGCTCGTCGATAGAAAAGTTCACCAATGGACGGTGCTCGAGAGCATCCAAGAGGAAACTAGCTGATTCCGAGACGGCATTACCGGCATCCGCATAACCGCTAAGTGCAATGACCAGGGTCAGATGGCCCTCGCTTCCCGTTACGTCAGGAACCGGAAAAACTACCTCGTACATATTGCCCTGAGGCTTGTCGGTCGGATCACTCACGTACGACTACCTCCTGCATCACATTTTTCGTCATTTGAAGTAAACAACCACGATACCGCAGAAACTATTCCAGTTATCCACAAGTAGAAAGTAGTCCACAGATGGGCCGATTTTTCCGGTCGCGCACAAGCAAGGCTGTTGCGGATTCGATAACAATGAGAGCCACCAGATGGCGAGAGGATTGTCCGCTGTCGAGCTATTCCAATGGGGGAAAAGGGGTAAGGAATTAATGGGAAACAAACAGAACTTCGGTGCAGGACAAAAGCCTGAAATTGAGCCGAGTGTTTTTCTGACGAACCTGCCGGGAATCGTTGGATTCTATCCGCGGGGGCAGGTAGTGATTGCGGCGTTGTATCATCAGGTCGAAGATCTCATCGATGGCAAGGTCGAGTTTGATCCGACAGCGCATGCTGGCCCGATGCTGATTAAGGATGTGGCCTCGATTGAGAACAATCCTGACTTGGTGCGGGCAGCCGCGGACTTCCTGCTCGATGAAGGATGCACTCACGCAGATGTGTTTATCATCGACGAATCCTGGGGGATTGAAAAGGACTCCACACCTATTACAGGCTGGCTGCGAGAAGGCGGCCTGCATGAGGTGCGTTTGGCGGGCGTTGCCACTATTGCTGCGGGGGAAGTTGTCACGGACGAGCAGGGAGAGATCGTCGGCATTGTCGGTGACAGTCTGATGACCGACAATGCAAATCTAATCTCCCGGCAGGGAGAGCAGATTTTCAAAAACTATGAGGAGTACCGCAGCTATTTTCGAGGTGGCCAATTCCACGACAGTAAAGACAGGGCTCTGATTGAACGCCTCCGGGAACGAGCGACAGCCGTTGAGCAGCCGAGGAAGCTCAAAATTGGTTCGGACAATCCCGCGCTCATTGAGCACTTCGACATGCTCAAAACCGCCGTGGAAAACGTGGCCGATGGTGTGATGGATGCACATGAGGCGGTGCGCGATGAAAACGCAGGATATGCCATTGCAGCAGCACTGACCAACGTCACCTTGCGCGATATGTCCATGATTTTCATTACTACGCAGTTGGCGCAATCAATGGGAGAAATCTGGCGCGAGGCCGCAATCGTCCACCGCGGCAGCCTGCGTGCTAACGCTTTAGCGTGTTTTGCCATCGCAAAGTTCGCGGCTGGGCTGGAGAACTTTGCGCAAACAGCTCTCGATGAGGCAGCGGGGGAGCAACCGAATCATTCACTGACTCAGTTGCTGGAAATTGCGGTCGCCAATCAAATTGTGCCGAGGTGCGTCGGCACAATTCTTGGAGCAGCACAAGAGGTACTGCGCAGGGTATACAAGGTGAAAATGCCGCGTATTGATTAGCGACCCTGCAAGCTGTACTGCAGTACCTAGCGGTGCGCCGAGTGGGCTCGGTCGCCGAGGTTCTTGGTGTACTCCCATGCATCGGCGACGATGGTTTCAAGCTCCGTCTGGTTGGGCTTCCATCCGAGCTCGTCCATGGCACGCTGAGAAGAGGCAATAAGGGTTGCCGGATCACCGGCTCTACGCGGTGCATCCTCAGCGGGAATCGGGTGACCGGTGACCTTACGGCAGGTTTCAATGACCTGGCGAACTGAAAAGCCGTCGCCGGAACCGAGGTTAAAGATACGGTGGGTTCCCGGCGTGTTGGACTCTAGTGCCAAGACATGCGCATCGGCGAGGTCTTTGATGTGGATGTAGTCACGCACCGCGGTGCCGTCCGGAGTCGGCCAGTCATTGCCAAAGACCATAATCTTGTCGCGGTGACCGAGCGCAACCTGCAGTACCAGTGGGATGAGGTGAGTTTCCACCTCACGGTTTTCTCCAAAACCGCCCCAGGCACCCGCCACATTGAAATAACGCAAGCTGGTAGCGCCGATGTTGTATGCCTTGGCGTAAGAGGCGATGGCGTAGTCCATGGCCAGCTTGGTGGCACCGTAAGGGTTGGTCGGCGCGGTTGGCATGTCTTCGGTAATTGGTGTCTTCTCTGGCTCGCCGTAGGTTGCAGCTGTCGAAGAGAACACCAGGTTATTCGTACCGGTATCACGCATCGCGTCGAGTAGCTTCAGGGTTTGGCCCACATTGTTGTGCCAGTAGTCGGAAGGAACTTCGACAGACTCGCCAACAAGCGATTTCGCAGCGAAATGAACGACGCCGTCGAAGCTGTCGGAGGACAGAACCTCGTAGGCCTTGTCCGCCACATCGCCTTCGACTAGGGTCGCGCCCTCTGGCACCGCATCACGGTTGCCAACAGAGAAGTTGTCCAGAATGGTGACGTCGTGGCCAAGAGAAATCAATACTGCCGAGCACACGCTACCGACGTAGCCGGCACCACCAG
Organism: Corynebacterium sp. HMSC076C10; assembly: GCF_001812455.1. Lineage (NCBI taxonomy): Bacteria > Bacillati > Actinomycetota > Actinomycetes > Mycobacteriales > Corynebacteriaceae > Corynebacterium > Corynebacterium sp. HMSC076C10. The sequence goes on along the minus strand of NZ_KV809113.1, from coordinate 9,392 downwards.
TGACGAGGAGTTTCATTTGATAATCACCATGATTGCGTGAGACAGAGTATCCGGAATGTCAAGAGAATGATCACCACGGGCGAGAGTCACGCGGCCGGCGGCAACCTCGGCAAGTGCCTCAGTACCCGGCATAATTCCAGCCTTGTGGAGACGCTTCATGTAGCTCTGCTCGACCTGCAGGATTTCGTTAATCTGGACGATCTCAACGGTGTACTCGCCGGGGTTTAGATCGGACAGTCGGCGAACGTTCTCTAACGACTCTGGTGACTGAGTCCCACCGAGGTCTCCCAAACCGGGAATCGGATTGCCGAATGGGGAGCGTGTGTAAGAGTCAAGCACGTCGAGAAGTTTGCGCTCGACCTCGTCACTCATTACGTGCTCCCAGCGGCAGGCTTCGTCGTGAACCTTGTCCCATTCGAGGCCAATGACATCCGTAAGTAGGCGCTCAGCTAGGCGGTGCTTACGCATGACAGCCGTGGCCAGCCTGCGGCCCTCGTCGGAAAGCTGCAAGCTGCGATCTGGGGCAACTACGAGAAGGCCATCGCGCTCCATGCGCGCAACGGTTTGGCTAACGGTCGGCCCCGACTGCTCAAGGCGTTCGGCAATGCGAGCACGCAAAGGAATGATGCCCTCTTCTTCGAGTTCGAAAATCGTACGTAAGTACATTTCCGTGGTGTCAACCAAATCCCTCACGGTTTTCCTCCGATAACACAGTCTTAAAAGTTTTCACTCAAGTATTAGGATAACCACACTTGCGCAAGAAAGATGTTAGGGCTCGCAAATCTAGTGGCTTTGGTGCTGATTAGGCAGCGAAAAGCTTGGTTCGGTGGGCGCTGCTGAGGCGGAAGGGAGCGTACGCGATGTCGAAAGTTCGACGTGCAGACGAAAACGCCGACCGCCAGTGTGGATGAAACTCCGGCACGGGGTCGGCATTGAAGTCCAGCTCTATCTCAGGGCTGAAATTAGGAACCCTATCGATGTCACCGCCATGTGGCGTTAGTTTGCGTACTCACGCAGCTTGTCAGCACGGTCACCCTCGCGGAGCTTGGACATAACTTCCCGCTCAATCTGGCGGACGCGCTCGCGAGACAGGCCAAAGTGGCGGCCAATCTGATCCAGCGTGCGGGGCAGGCCATCGTCGAGACCGTAGCGGAGCTTAATAACTTCCTGCTCTCGAATCTCGAGAGTGGACAGAACCTTGCGGACATCGTGGTGACGCAGGGAAGCGACAACTGCCTCCTCGGCATCAGTTGCCTCTGAGTCCTCGATGAAGTCTCCCAGAGGAGCTTCCTCATCAGTGCCCACCGGCATGTCCAAGCTCACCGGGTCGCGGGACTGACGCAGCAGCATCTCGATCTTGGCCTCTGGAATGCCGGATTCCTCTGCCAATTCCTCATTCGTAGCCTCACGGCCGAGTTGCTGGTAGAGCTCACGCTTGATACGAGAAATCTTGTTGACCTGCTCAACCAAATGAACAGGGAGGCGAATGGTGCGCGACTGATCAGCCATACCGCGGGTAATAGCTTGGCGAATCCACCACGTTGCGTAAGTGGAGAACTTGAAGCCCTTGGTGTAGTCGAACTTTTCCATGGCGCGGATGAGGCCCAAGTTGCCCTCCTGGATTAGATCCAGCAGAGGCATACCGCGGTTGGTGTAGCGCTTCGCCAGCGAGACCACAAGACGGAGATTGGCTTCGAGTAGGTGGGCGCGTGCAGCCTTACCTTCCTTTGCCAAAATCTTGACATCACGCTTCTTTGCGCGGGTCATTTTCGCGCCGGTCTGCAGCAAATGCTCGGCGTATACACCGGCTTCAATGCGCTTAGAAAGTTCCACCTCTTCTTCAGCGCTGAGAAGAGCAGTCTTTCCGATGCCGTTCAAATACACACGAACCAAATCGGCGGACGGATTGGAGTTATTGCCAGTGCGGCGCCCCTTGTCCCGTGGCTGACCTTCCAGTTCGTCATTTTGAATATCGGCACTCTTCATGAATCTGCCTCCTGGATTTTTAAGTGGACTCAATAACTACAACGCACGGAGTTACGGAAATGTTCCCGTGAAAGTTGATGAATGTCAATAGGGTAATATTGCCATGCAAATATAATGTTAAGAAAAACTGCCGCGACTAGCATTCTACGAGAACTGTAAAGGGTCCATCATTGACGGATGCGACCTCCATCATCGCTCCAAATTGTCCCGTTTCGACCGTCAAGCCACGATTGCGCAAGTTCTCGACAATTTTTTCTATGACGGGTCCGGCCTCTGGGCCCGGAGCCGCGTCTACCCACGACGGCCGCCGTCCCTTCTTTGTCGCCCCCATCAACGTGAATTGGCTAACAACGAGCACCGGGGCGCCAGCGTCGACAGCGCTGAGCTCGCCATCCAGAATGCGCAGCTCCGCGATCTTGCGGGCCATCGTTTCCCAAGCATCGGCAGTGTCCTCGCGGCCAACACCTACGAGCGCCAAAATGGCGCCGGTATCGCCTCCGTCAACGTGGCCAACAACGGAGCCGTCGACAGTGACTGACGCGGATTTAACTCGGGTGAGAACGGCTTTCATTTACTGTTTATCCTCCAAGAGCTCGGTGGGGAGAATCAGACCATGGCGAACCAAGTCAACGACGATGGGAACTAGGGCGTCCTTGATTGCAGGGACTTCGGACTCATCAAAGGCTCCAAACATTGCCATGATGTCGATGACGGAGCCCAGGGCAGCTTCGGGATGCAGTGCACCCAGAATGGTTGCGACGGACTCATCGATTGAGTGTGTCCAGGCGGGGCCGTCGGTGCGTGAGATGCGCGTATCGAACTCAGTGAAGCCCTGGCCGCTGTCGACGTCGGCAAGCGAAACGCGTTCGATGGCAACGCCGGGGCGCACAGTAAAGGATGCTTCGAGGATGGTGTCAGCAGTTTGTGTACGAAGCCATTCGGCGCGGCCGAGATACTCCTCGGCTTCGGCGGCGAAGGGAGCGGCCAAAGGCTGCGGCATTTCTTCGCACACGGCGGAAGTCGGGCCGGCAATGCGTTGGACTGTGATGTAGCCGAACCCGATGCCTGTCACGCCGCTGTTGCGGAAGTGCTCCAGCCAGGCACGGGAGCGCTCGCAGCCTTCTGGGCTGCGGGGGTCGATGGACTCGTCTCGAAGCCAGGTGCCGATGTATTCCGCCGGCGTGGCGACATCTCGTTGTGTTACCCACACTTCGAGGCCTTCAGCAGGGAGCCAAGAGGCGATGCGCTGTTGCCAACTTTCGCCCTCGATATGGGCCCAAGCGCCGAGCAGATGCGCCGTGCCGCCGTCGGTGAGATGGTCGGCCAGACCGCGGATCATAAGCTCGGTGGCACCGTCCAGATTCAATCCTGAGTCACGGTAAACATGTTCCACACTTGGCAGCCCTACGACGAACGGCGGGTTCGCCACAATGCGGTCAAACTTTTGTCCTGCAACCGGTTCAAACCAGGATCCTTCGAGGGCCTGCGCCTGGTCGAAGCCATTAGCTGCGAAAGTAGCGCGGGCAAAAAACAGCGCCCGGGGGTGAATGTCCGTCGCGACAATCGACTTTGCATCCGGCTGGGCAAGACTCTGGACGCCACAACCGGCACCGAGGTCGAGTACGGATTCCACCGCCGAGGTCGGCGAAATATCGAGGAGGGAGCGGGAAGCCCGCCCCACGCCCAAGACATGATCGGGTCCAGGAACGTGATCGCTCATAGAGGCGTCGCGGTCGGAAAAGACAATACGGTCGACTCCCGCAATCTCGACCGGGCGCACATCTATACACACCTGTGCGTTGGTGGCGGTGTCGGCAAGTATGCCGCTGCCCAGTAACTTGGCTGTCAGCTCAGCCCCAAATAGCTGCTGTGCGTCGGCGAAGTCGCCCAGGATGAGAAGACGCAACGCGGTCACAGTGTCCGCAGAAACGCCCTCAGTTTCGGTAAGCAGAACATCGACAACGCCGGGCTCACCGCGGTCCAGCGCGGCCAGTCCCTCGGCGCCTAGGACTCGACGCAGTGACTCGCTGGAAAACTCAAGGCGCCTGAGCGCGGTGGCAAATTCCTCCGCACATTCGACAAAATCACGAAGCTGCTGATCAGTCGGTGGGGTGAAGGTGGAGGGGGAAAAGGTCATCGTAGGCACTACCTTCGTCGTAAAGCGGGGCGGAGGGGCTAGTTAGGGGAGCTTGACGACGGATCGTCGTCTTCCGGCATATCGATGACATTTGCATCATCGAAGGGGGGTGAGATGGTCTCGTTACCGGACTGCGGCGGTGCGTCGGTGTCTTCGGTACTGGCGGCAGAACCGAGCGCGCGCATCTCCGCTTCCTTGAGGGCGCGCTGGCGTTGCTGCTCCTCCCATTTGCGGTTTTGCTCGCGTACAACTCCAGGCTTGTAGACGCGCGGCTTACGCTTGTCCGCGGGTTCTCCAACGCCATTGGCGATAACAACCGCGATCCACGGCATGGGTACGGAGACGACCATGAGAATCGCTGCGATCCACGGCACATCCCACCACAGATAAAAAGCGCCGGAAAGAAGCAGCAGCGGAATGCGAGACCATTGCAGGGCCGCGTAGACGTGGCGGCGGTGGTCATAGTTGCGAATCCGAGAGCCGCGGGCGTCGGTAATCAACGCCGCGTCTTTCTTGCGTCGCCGGGAACTTCCGCGTTTCGGCAGCGCGGAGTCGCGACGGTCATTGATTCGCGCCATGGTTGTCTAGCATACGCCTGTGGCGTGGGGTCGTCTCAACTAGCTATGCCCGTTGCAGCCGCATGCTCGCGTAGTCACAGCGATGTTGCGGATGGCTGTGGAAGGCAGCAGTCTGCAGCGGCCAGCACCTGGGTCGCTAGGCATAATTTGACCGATGGGGCACAATTGGAATCTGTGAGCACTCCATTGAAGACGACAAAGACGATTGAACGCACCGATACCCGCGTCGATGAGTCGACGAGGGACGACACTCCGAAGTTCTTCCATTACGTCAAGAAGGACCAGATCGTGAACTCCGCGGTCAACGGCTCCTACGTCGTTGCTCTGTGCGGTGAAACCTTCCCAGTGAAGAAGTCGGCGAAGCCGGGTTCACCGGTATGCCCTGACTGCGAGCGGATTTACAAGTCCCTGCGTCGCAAGTGAGCGGGCTTCGTAAATGGCAGCAGGAGGCCCTCGACAAATACCTGGCGACTAGCCCCAAGGACTTCCTTGCAGTGGCGACACCGGGCGCAGGTAAGACGACCTTCGCCCTACGTATCGCCAGTGAGTTGCTGTCGCGCCGAATCGTCGAGCGCATCATCGTCGTAGTTCCCACTGAACACCTGAAGGTGCAGTGGGCTGCCTCCGCTGCTCGTTCGGGGATTGCGTTGGATCCCAAATTCACCAACGCCAAGGGTGTGGTAAACCCCTCCTACCAGGGAATTGTTGTGACCTACGCCCAAGTCGCAGTGCACCCGTTTAAGCACCATGCCGTAGCCACCGCTCGGCCGACATTGGTGATTCTGGACGAGGTGCACCACGGCGGCGATGCCAAGAGCTGGGGCGACGGTATTTCCGAAGCTTACGGCGATGTCGAACGCCGCCTGTGCCTAACTGGTACGCCGTTCCGCTCCGATGACGCGGCGATTCCGTTTGTTCGCTACTCGCCGGACGGCGATGGTTACTCGCGTTCCGTCGCCGATTACACGTACGGCTATTCCAATGCGCTTGCCGACGGCGTCGTGCGCCCAGTGGTCTTTTTGGCTTATTCCGGTGAAGCTCGCTGGCGTGATAGCGCGGGTGATGAGTTCGCTGCGCGACTGGGCACCGTGATGAGCCCAGAGGAGACCACGCGTGCTTGGCGCACCGCGCTTGACCCAAAGGGCGAGTGGATGCCATCTGTGCTGCGGGCAGCGCACACCCGGCTCTCGCAGATGAGGCAGCATATCCCGGACGCGGGTGGCCTGGTTATCGCCTCCGACGCGGCAACTGCCCGTGCGTACAAACGCATTCTCGAGCAGATTGCCTCTACGCCGGTGGCGTTAGTGCTCTCGGATGAACCGGGCTCGTCGGAACGAATCAAGACTTTCTCCGAGTCCACCGATGAGTGGATGGTGGCCGTGCGCATGGTCTCCGAAGGCGTGGACGTGCCGAGGCTGGCGGTCGGCGTGTACGCGACCAGTTCCTCGACTCCACTATTCTTCGCGCAGGCTATCGGACGATTCGTGCGAAGCCGCATGCCGGGGGAGACCGCTTCGGTCTTCTTGCCGTCGATTCCGGTGCTGCTCGACTTGGCCTCGCAGATGGAGGTGCAGCGCAACCACGTGCTCGGCAAGCCGGATCGGCCTTCGGAAGGCTGGGAGGATGACTTGGTCGCTGAGGCCAATCGCCGCAAGGATGAGCCCGACGAATTGCTGCCGGCCTACGAATCCATTGGCGCGGATGCTGAACTTGACTACCTCATCTACGACGGCTCCTCCTACGGCACCGCAACCGTTGCCGGTTCCGCCGAAGAGGCCGATTATCTGGGTTTGCCAGGGCTTCTCGACGCCGATCAGATGCGACTCTTGCTGCGTCAGCGGCAGGATGAACAGCTTAAAGCCGCCAGTGCCCGAGAGAAGGAAGCCCGCGAGGAGGCGAGGGAATCGTCGTCAAGCGGAGGCGAAGGGGGCGCGGTGCACCGCATTGAAGGATCGGCGTACCCAAGGCCGCAGAAGGTGGCTAGTGAGGTGTTGCCGAAGTTGCGGAAGGAGCTCAATACGCTGGTGTCGATGACAGCGGCGCGAACCGGTAAGCCACATGGTCAAGTGCATAACGAGGTTCGGCGCGCCTGTGGTGGCCCGCCGACTGCGCTGTGTACGGAGGAACAGTTGCGTGATCGCATTAGCTACCTGCGTAATTGGTAGGGTTTCAAACGAACTGAGCAATCTATGGTGGAGAGAAGAATGTCGGCAAGCAGTGATAAGTCGAGGCCGTCGGAATTGACCGGCGGTGGTTTGTCGGCTGTACCAGGCAATGACGGTCGGACTATTGGCGTGCTGGCGCTGATCTTTGGCGTCGGCGGACTCTTGATGTCCTGGATGATTGTTGGTGGCATCCTCGGTGTCTTTGGCATTGTTCTAGGCATCATCGCGATGGCGAAGGCAATGAGTGCGAAGAAGCGCGTGCAGGCAGCTGGGGGAGACGCGGTCATCAGCGGTTCGTTCGGATTGGGCGTGGTCGGCATTGTGACGGGTATTGCGGCCGCCGTGGTGTCGCTGATGCTGTATTCGTCGACATCAGATGCGATGTCGAAGTGCGAGAAGTTCGAGCGCACCTCTGGAGAGTATGCCGAGTGCATCTCTAAGCAGATGGGTACTGATCAGCCAAAGAAGCAATCGGAGTGAGTTCGGAAGCGACATCAATGGCGGTCTTACTTTGTGCCCGGAGTTTTCGGTCAACGCCAGATACGCAATCAGGAAATGAGCTAACCCCGTAATCCACCCCCGAAGCCCAACTGCCTGCAGTTTCGGCCGGGGGTTTCTTAGTGAAATCTCATATTTGGCCGAGTGTTGGTAATGATATTGGTGTCAGAAAGTACCCACATTTGGCATCCCCTACATGCGGTAAACGTTTGAACATGCGTGCAATACAGGATGTCTGCTGATTATTAAATAGGAGCGTGAATCGTGGCAGCGACATCTACGCGCGACAACTCCCCGGAACTGTCACCTGGCCAACAAGACCGTGGATACCTCAGCCGGGAGCTTTTCCGTAAGCGCACCGGTCTAGGACTCGGTATCATCTTGGCCCTGCTCGTGTACTTCTTTATGCCGGCTGAGCTCGATCACAACCTGCGTGCAACCGCAGGTGTAGCAGTGCTTATGGCCGTGTGGTGGATGTCCGAGGCTATCCCGATTGCCGTTACGGCTCTGCTGCCGCTGGCTCTATTCCCGATTCTCAACCTCGCGGAGATTAAGGATTTCTCGGGCAAGTACACAGACCCGACCATCTTCCTCTTTATGGGCGGCTTCCTGTTGGCGCTGGCGATGCAGCGTTGGAACCTCCACAAGCGCGTCGCATTGTGGGTTCTGGTGCTCATGGGGTCGTCACCAAAAATGCTGATTCTCGGCTTCATGGTGGCTACTGGCTTCCTGTCGATGTGGGTCTCCAACACGGCCACGGCCGTGATGATGCTGCCAATCGGTGTGTCCGTCCTGAGCCTCATTGTCCGAATGCTGCACGATGAAAAGGTTCCTGCAGAGGATACGGGCTCTGCGAGTGAATCCGTCGCTGAAACCCCCGGTGGGGATGCGCTGGAGGAGGCCGAGGAGTCGTCGTCAAGCTATGACCCGATGCCAAAGTCAAACTTCGGTATCGCGCTGATGCTGGGTATCGCTTACGCGGCATCGATTGGCTCGCTGGGCACGATTATTGGTACTCCGCCGAACGCGATGCTGGCGGCCTACATGGCGGAGCAGGGTGTCAACATTGGGTTCGGCCAGTGGATGCTGCTGGGTGTCCCGGTGGCGGTTGTGCTCATGCTCTGTGCATGGTTTTTGCTGACAAATGTTCTGTTTAAGCCGGAGATTACGCATATTCCAGGTGGGCGCGAACTCATGCGTGACGAGTTGAAGCGCCTTGGCCGTATGTCGACTGGAGAGCGCCGAGTGCTCCTGGTGTTTATCGCGGCGGCACTGGCGTGGGTCTTTGTTCCGGTGCTGCTGCCCGACACCAAGATTGCCGATGCGGTTATCGCAATGACCGTGGGTATTGCGTTGTTCCTTATTCCGGGTGGCCCTAATGGCGTGAAGCTCATGCGCTGGGAAAATGCGTTGGAGCTGCCGTGGGGTGTGCTGCTGCTGTTCGGTGGTGGCCTGGCGCTGTCCTCACAGTTCGGTGCCTCTGGGCTGTCGGACTGGATTGGCGAGCAGCTGTCTACTCTCGGCTGGATGCCAGTGGCTGCACTCGTGGTTGTCGTCGGCGCCGTTGTGCTGTTCCTGACCGAGTTTACCTCTAACACCGCGACGGCCGCGACCTTCCTGCCGCTGGTTGGTGCGATGGCAATCGGTCTGGGCCACGACCAGATGATCTTCGCAGTTCCAGTTGCACTGGCAGCTACTTCGGCATTCATGATGCCGGTTGCAACACCGCCGAACGCCATCGCCTACGGCTCCGGCTACGTCAGCATGGACAACATGGTCAAGGCCGGTGTCTGGCTGAACGTCGTCGCACTGATCGTGATTTCTGTGGCATCGCTGACGCTGCTGCAGTGGGTATTCGGCGTCGTGTACTAGCTGGGTAGGTAGTAGCCCGTAGTGGATGGTGGGGCAGTGCGCTGAACCGCCACCGGGCTTCTCCGCCTAGCGTTGCTTAGATGCCCGTTCGCCCCGTTCCACTTTGGTGGTTCGGGGCTTTTGGCTGCAAATGTGAAACTGTGTGAGTTTATGACA